>JAFAZU010000626.1 GCA_019239585.1 Acidobacteriaceae bacterium | reverse complement strand
CCCCACACATCGGTGCGGGCCTCGTCAGTGTAGAGGTCGAAAAAGAGTTTATTTCCAGCGCTGTCGGTCATCCATCGCGGACCGCTGTCGGGGACTCCTAAGCTCGGCAGATTCGCACGATATCACGAGCGCTGCCTGTGCATGTGTAATTAAAGGTTCCGCCGGCATCGTACGGCCTTCCGCTGCGCAGATCCACGGTGCCGAATGAGATGTTCGTCATGTTGAACGTACACTGCGGCCCCTGCGCCTGAGCTTTTGTCGAGCTAAACAACAAAATTAAGGCCGCGCAGACTCCTAGCAAAATGGGACGCAAAGCGCGGCCGCGACCGGAAACCTGGCCAGGAGCGGAAGGGAGAGATAAGCATGACAAACGTGAGAAGGAAAACATGGGATAGCCTTTCATCGGATCTTAATACCCGCCAACGTCGGCAGGTTGAATTTTTACAAACGCTGACTGAAGCAGAAAATAACCATTCGTTATTTCGGTATTTTTCCAATGTCATTGAGTAGCTGTCAACCACCAGTGATAACCGCTCGTTAAAACGTAAACGCTGCGCCCAGAGTAAAGCGCTGCTGCTGGTAGGCTTTATCGAGTCCGACACGTGTAATCGTCGTATCATAGCCTTCTTCTAAAAAGTATTGTTTGGTGTAGCTGTCCGTGACGAATTGCGGATTTTTGCTCCAGGTTTCACGAAAATCGGCCTGGAGCGTAATTCGCGGATGTATGCGATATTTAATTCCTCCGCCATACTGGATACCGACTGCAAAAACTCCTCCTCCGTCCAGAGGGGGAGTGCTGCCGGTATCGAACGCCGCTAATAGTAAGCCGACGTTCTGCAGCCCAAGTTTGAAAGGGCCAGCCGGTTTCTTGAGCGTTACATCAGCCAGGGACGTTAGAATCAGCGCTGGCCCTCCGGCGATGTAAGGACGCCATCTCGACCGAGGCGGCCGCAAGTTCCAGAGCAGATTGTAATCAAATTGCCGGGTAATCAGACCGGACGTGCCCTCATCAAGCACCACCGTTGGTTTTGAAAAAATATTTGCATATTGGTACTTGCCGCGCTGATAAGTATAAGTAAACTCATTGGAAAACCATTTCCAGGTGTTCAAGGCCATCGAGATGCCGGCAGTCCAGCCGCCCTTGAACTCGTTACCAAGTCCGGTTACGTAAGGTTGTAAATTCGGGTCCGTGAGATCTCTCGGTAAGGCCACGAAAGACACGAGTTCCTGTCGGGTAGCGGGATAGTTCAGGTATCCGCCCTGTATTCCAATTTCGTAGCGCGGCGGGTCCCAGCGATGGGATTCTTCTAAGGCTTTGGCCGCTTCTTCCGTTGCTTCTTCCGATGCCATCTCCTCGCTCGTGATTCTCTCGGAAGATTGCCGGTCGCGCGGTGTATTGCCCACGCCTTTGAACTGCGTACCGGACTGATCCGTTTTGCGCCAAGCTCCGGAATCAGGCTTTAGTTCATCTTTCGTCGCCAGATAGTTGCGAGTCCAACGTACTCCGGTGACGCCTTGGTAAACCAGATTGCCTCGATATATATCGTTGCGGAGTGTAAGGAGTGTATCGCGAGTCACCCGCTTGAAACGGTTGGGCGGTTCTGCTGGAGTGTCAGGCGTCGTTCGGGGGTTTTGGCAATTGCTGATCCGCATCACGGCAATGGCACCATCAGTACGCAGCTTATCGCCCGTGGAATTATAGGCATCTTGGGGAACCCAGGAGTGCGGAATAAGATCCATCGCTTCCACACATCCGGTAAACTCAAGATCGTTGACCACCTTCGAGCGTTCATTATCGATGTACTCGTCGATGACATGGATAAATGTTTTCTGCTTGCGGGAAAACGCGATCCCAATGTCCTGCGTTGATGATGATGTGAGCACCGTCGCACCGTCATACTTTGTTAGCGGGTCAAAGACCCGCAAATGATGCCGGGACGAAAAGGCGTCCGTCGTCTTGGTCAGGGTAAAAAGGGGTGGACGCTCATCGAGCAGCAGGGTGGACATGGGAGCCTGATTGTAAACCTGGTTGCCGCCGACAGTCTTTAATGTCATAAAGGTCGAGCTTGCCGTGAGTTGATCGACGGCAATCCACCCTGCCGCTTGGAAAGCCCGGCGCAGCCCCTCGGGCGGACCGATGAAGGCAAGATTCGTCAGGTCCGAAGGCTTGTTCGATCCTTTAGTAGCCGTACGGAACGGCAGATTTCTTACCATTCTGGTCAGCTTGGCCTGTTCGGCTTCTGAGTCTGGGAATTCAGGAACCGCGCGAATAGGTTTTTGATGTAATGAGAGGCGCCGTGAATTCGACCAAGACCTCGGTTCCGGCTGGATAGAGGATTTCCGGCTCTGCGAAGCCTAGGGCAGCTGTGGCGGCCGTCGTCGTAAACAGATAAGCAACAGGATCCAATGCCGCTACCGAAGCGATTTTGCTCTCCGCCGAATGGCCGGGCGTTCCCGTGGATCGTATGCCTTGGATTTTGCCTTTGTTGTTGACGCTCTCCCGCGAGTTCTCGACTTGATACAACTGCGTGTGAACAGACGCAGCGCTTCCATCCGGCAGTTTGACCGTGTTGAACTCTAGTGTCAGAGCTGCCGTCTCATGTTTAATCGCCCAACCAACTCCGTGAGCCGCGACAATCGTTCCGCTGAATTCACTTCCCTGTGGGAGGAGAATGGCATTATCAATCGTCGCCGGCGAGATGAGCACTCCCTTAACCGAATCGCCTTTTGCGCTTTCCGAAACCAACGGCTGCAGCAGACGAACGGCCAAGCGGGTGCCTGCTGGAACACCAGTCACGGGTGTGAGTAACGCTCGCGGCCACTCCGATTGCGAACCGTTCTTTCTAGTGACAATCATCTCTTCTCCGTTCGTCAACCATTTACCGGTGTGAAACAGTCCATCTGATTCCGCCAGCACAGACGTTCCGTCCTGCAGAAATTGGACATACTGCGTCTTACCACTATCGGAGGTCTTGACTTCGTAAATAGCCTTCATGTCTTGGCCCAGGAGAGCGTTTAAGAGCAGAGTCTTCGTTCCACTCGATTGATTGGAGTGGAACGTGAGCGTATCAGTCCCGAATTCAGGAGCGCTTGCGCCATTGAGTCGGCCACGGATTCCATTTGTGTCGGCTATTACTAGCTCAGGCTTGCCATTCGCCGTGCTGCTTAGGGCAAATACTGATTTGCCGCTGCTTTGCTTGTGTGCAGTTAAATCGGCTGATGCGAAAGGCAATACGCCTAAATCACGGCGCTTTTTCGTTGCGCCATCCACATAGATTAGGTGATACTCACCTTCTTTAGCTTTAGGTGCGAGAGCTATGATCAGGGCGTTTCGGCCATCCATGACCGGCCATGCTTGCAGGGCACGCGGCAAAATGCGCCGAACTTTTCCGTTCACCAAAACCACTGCCGGGCCTGTTTGTTGTCCTGGTTTCTTGTCCACGTGAATGTCAACGAACGGCAGCTCCTGGGAGAACATAGGCCCACAAATCGTGAGGAGTAAAACGAAGAGAGTACGATTGGTCAATGCTGCTGATCCTGGTTTGGAGGAAAAAGTAGCTTTGATGCTAACTGTGGTAGCGACCTTACAACAATCCGAAAAATTCCGGCTCAGACACGGTTCGTAATTTTCCTACATTGTGGAGCCACGATGACCGGCTCAGACCTGTTCCGTTGAAAACTGTGGTAGTTTGCTCATTATGGAATTGTCGCCTGCCTCACTAGCAGGAATAGAGACTTGAACGGTGGTGCCGGCATTAGGCTGGCTCTGGATCAGAATCTTCCCGTTTAACAGCCGGACTCGCTCTTCCATGCTGCTGAGGCCGATGCCATGCTTCTGGCGCGCTACTGCCGGATCAAAGCCGACTCCTTCATCTTTAATAATTAAGCAATACTCTCTGCTGCTTTCACATAAATGAACGTGAGCGTGATCTGTCCTAGCGTATTTGGCAACGTTGTTTAAGCTCTCCTGTACAACGCGGTATAGACAGAGCGCAATGGGAGGCGGCGTGACCTGACTCCTCAGTTCCGTGGATAAGCTAACTTGAATACCGGTCAGTGTTGTAAATTCGCGGCAGTATGCTTTGAGGGCTGGCGTTAAGCCAGCGTGTTTCAAAAGAGCTGGATACAGTTCATGCGAAAGGTGCCGCAATTCATTTGAGAGGGTCATAATCCGGTTCTCAAGCTCAGTAAACTGTTCACTTACAGACGGCGGCACGTCCGGCAAGGAGCGTTCAATTTTGCTGATATAAAGCGCCAGAACCGCTATCTGTTGACAATAAGCGTCGTGCAGTTCGCGCGCAATGCGCTGGCGCTCCTCCTCTTGCGCTGTAATTAACTGCCCCGCAAGATCTCTCAGTTCCAGGCTTCTTTCTTGCAGCGCAGCTTCGCTGCGGTTATGTCGCGATCGATGCACAAGCAAGCCCAAAATCAGTAAAGCCTCCACTCCGCACATGAAGGCAATCGCCGCGATTTTCCAGCCGTACAACTCCCAAGTGGAGGGTGTTCGAAATTGAACGGAAGTGTTGGCGGGCAGAGCCTTCATAGGAAGATGCCAGCGCTGCATCTGCCTCCAATCCACTTCCATCCGGTTCGTGCCTGCTCTTCGGATGAGTGTGCCTCTTTGAACTTCTCCCTTTAGGATTTTGGCTCCGATTTCTCCGGCGGCCAATCCTGTTATTTGCAGATCAGCAAGATCACCACCCACGATGCCCATGCCCAGGTACGAGCGTCTAAATCCATATACCGGAACATTAGCAGCCCGGCAAATCTGTTCTACAGCGGAGTTTTCCAGGAATGATTGCCCGGCGGCATCCCGGACCATCGTTTGGTAGAGCACAATTGTGTCGTCCGGCAGCCGCTTTAGTTCATCGAGCAGAAGCGGCATGGGGTAGCTGTTCCAGAACTCAATTTTGAGATTTTGAAACTTTGATGCTTCCCGTCGAAACTGTTCGCTCCAAAAGCGGTCGTATGCCGAAGCCCCTCCCACAATAACCACACGTTGAATTTTAGGTTGAAGTCTGAGAGCAAAGCTCAGCGTTTTGGGAAAGTTAATGTCGAAAACAACCGTAGCTGCGGAAGCCGGTGTTTCTGTTTGGTGGATCAGGTGCTCTTCACTTTCAGTAACAATGACAATACGTGGCGTTTCCTGCAATGCAGGGCTTCCAAACTGCTTCACAAAGGAAAGTGTGGGCGATGCGATGCAAACCAGGAGGTCAAGATGACGATCCGCATATTTGAGCCTTAGATATTCCGCAAGCTGGCGTTGTTGGTCCGGTTGGGAGAAGCGTAGAAGATCAAGGTACTCGTTAAAAATTCTGACTGGCGGGGAAGAATGCGATTGCAAACCGGAGCGAAGGCCGGAGTCGAGTCCACCGGCGTTGAACCACTCCGGCTCAAAGGGGCTAAGAACTAGGACATTCCTCGTATCGGCCCTAAGAACATCCGAATGGAAGAGGCCGACTCCCATTAAGAGACAGGCAAGCCAAAGACGGCAACCGGTTTGCACGATATATAAGTTTAGCCCTGCTTTCTCGCTTCAAATGAGGTACTCTGATATGAGCCGCGAAAAAGTTCTAGGAGTACCTATGTCGACTACTGCCTCCCAGATGGTTTTGGTAGGCCGGCCGACAGTTCTGTTGGCTGACGATCACCCCATTTTCGTCGAGGGAGTCAGCAATCTGCTGAAAGAGCACTTTGAACTGGTCGGGTCCGTACATGATGGTGAGGAGCTGATCCGAGCGGCAAAACAGTTGCGCCCCGATGTGATTGTGACGGATCTTTCTATGCCCCGTCTGGATGGCTTTGACGCAATTCGTCGCCTGCGCCAGGAGGGCTGCGAGGCGAAGTTTGTTGTGCTGACCATGCATTCCGAGGTAGACATGGCAACAGAAGCATTTCGTGCCGGCGTTTGCGGATATGTGCTGAAGCAATCAGCCAGTAAGGAGCTGGTTACTGCGATCACAGAAGTAGCTGAGGGCCGAGTTTATCTCACGCCATTGATTGCGAAGGATTTCATAGCGGCTCTGGTTGAGGCGCAGCCGCCTGTTGAAAGGCAAGCATCCGTTGACCCCGCACCCTTGAGCCCTCGACAGAAACAGGTTCTACAGTTAATTGCCGAGGGGCGCACGATGAAGGAGGTTGGTAACGTGCTGAACATTTCGAGCCGGACGGCGGAGGCCCACAAGTATGAAATGATGCAGAGTTTAGGCGCGAAGACCACAGCGCAACTGGTACAGTACGCCGTCCGATACAAGATTGTGACTATTTAGGTCAGTACCAACCTGTTTCGGATCGTAATTTTCCGTTCTTGATCTTCCTGCCTGCGCGATTCACCATAAATTTGTGTTTGACTGCGACACATTAGGGCGGACTATGCCGTTGAGCAAAGCCGTCCCTTTACGCACTGATCTTCCTCCCCGCGTTCTCCTGGTTGACGACCATCTTCCAATCCTAGAGGAAATCCGGGAACTGCTTATTCCTGAATTCCAGGTGGTTGAGGCAGTGACAAGCGGTCCAGCCATGATCGCAGCCGCCCTGCGGTGGAGACCTGAAGTCATCGTAGCCGATATAGCAATGCCGGATATGGATGGAATTGAAGCGGCGCGCCGGCTCAGGCGCCTAGCTTTTCATGGTACTTTGATCTTTGTTTCTATGAACAGCGATACGGAAATAGTAAAGGCCGCCTTTTCAGCCGGAGCTTCCGCTTATGTTCTCAAGATTAAAGCGGGGACCGAATTGATTCCTGCCATTCGAAAAGCTTTACAAGGGCACACCTTTATATCTCCTAGTATTCGATATAAAGGCGAAGACTAAATTTGAAATCTACCCGGAAATTTCCCCTTCGAAATTAAACCGCAATTCTCCTGATTTCCGATTCTGATTCACCAGCTTTAGCATGAAAAGTGCAGCGGCCAAGAAGTTTGTTCCTGTAGATGCATCGCAGGCCGCCGGTTGGAGGAGACCGCGTCAGCCTGCGCCTTGTGTCCGAATGGCCGCTGCATACTCTCGTGTACCGTTAGACACTGCGTTTATGAGGAATGCTACTTAGTTCGTCTTCCAGTTCCTCAATAGTGGGCAAGGGCAGCGGCAAGCTGATGTCCCGAGATACCGATCGGTTTTGATAGATCCTGAAGCGCATATTCGGCAATGAACCGATCCTTTGTTTTACAAAGGATCATGCCAATACTCGGCTGATCGTCGGGATGCCGGAGTTGATCGTTAACAACGGAAAGATAGAAGTTCATCTTACCGGCAAATTCCGGCTGAAAGGCTGTCGCCTTTAGGTCAACAACGACGTAACAGCGCAGCTTAAAATATGTTAAAAGAGCAAATCAATAAAAAATTTGCTATTGCCTACTTCCAGCCGGTACTGACTTCCGACAAACGCAAAGCCCACCCCTAGCTCAAGCAGAAACTGGCGCACATGTTCGAGCAGCCCCCGTTCCAGATCGCGCTCGTGCGCCTCGGAACCAAGCATCAGAAAATCGAGATTGTAGGGATCTTTTATGATTTGCTGGGCGAGATCGGACTGTGGCGACGCCAGGGTTTGATCGAAGTTGGTAACGGCTTTCTCTTGGCAATTGTGGAGCGCAGACTCAATTTGGTGGACAAAGACGTTGCGGCCCCAGCCATGCTGCACCGTAATCTTTGCGTACCAGATGCGATCTCCTGATTCCGATAATTCGTCAAGTAGAACACAGTTATGAAACCAGGGAATTTGTGCAGCAATCTGCTGCACAACCATCTCCTCTGGCCAAGCTTCCGCAAAGCGGCGAGAACCCTTTTATGTCCGGAAAGGCTTGCTTCAGGTCCTGCGATAAACGCTCGATTACCTTAGCTCCCCATCCTTATGGGTTTGCCGATCGAGGACATCACGGCCAATCTGCCAGTAAAGCAAAACCAGCTCGCGATTAGCGGCCCGCACGCAGTTGCGCGGACCGAATGCGTTCTTTTAAAGATTGCAGAAGCTACCGGTAATCACCCGGAAGCGGCTGATTTCGCTCTTGTCAGACGAGGGTTATTTTCAGATTTTTCACTTTATTCACGTGCGTTCAAATCATCTTCCGCACTCAAAATGTGAAGAACTATGCGTAAAGGCGTACCGGCAAATTCGGGCCGATCCGAGATATCAGGGCGAATATCGAGCATGGCCCGTTCGAGCATATAAGTACTGAGAAGGGTTTCCTGGTCCGCTTGTGAGGCGGGCATGTAGGAGGCGTGACCAGCTACGTTCCAGTAAGCTTCCATAAACGAGGCGCTGACGTGGGCGTACCAGAAGCGCCCCCACATGCGCAAGTCGTGCCGCGTCAAGGCCTTGCTTTTGTCCGTTAGGAGGAAATGGAGCATAGCTGTCTGCGCGGCATAACCAAAGGAGACCAGCATACTAGCCACGTCCCGCAATGGGCAGCGTTTAATACGGCGTTCGCTTAAGTGCTGCGCCGGATCACCCTCAAAATCGAAAATCGATATGTCATCGCCGGTCATCAGCATATGACCAAGGTGCAGGCGGCCATGAAAGCGGGTGCGCATCGAGGCAATCCGCTCCTCAAAGATAGCCTTGAATTTCGCCAGAATGGCCGGTTCGAGATCCAGCACCTTCGAGGCAAGGGCCTTCATTTCGTCCGTCATCTCTGGGTAACGTTTGCGTACGAACTCCAGGCGGCGATTCGTCAGACCAATATAACCGTGATAAAGGCTTTGCCGGTAGAAGTCGTTAAAAGGCTCGGGAGAAAAAGCCGGATCAGCCGAATCCCGCGTCAGTGCAAGGTGCATCTCCGCCGTCCGCCTTCCCATAATCTTGATTAAATCGAGGTAAGGCCCAATCAGTTCAGCGGCTAGCGGCGCGCGTTCGTTAAGGGCGAACGACAGCGAATAGAAATTAGCGGGAGCAAGGCCTTCAATATCGGAGCGGGAATACTGGCCGCTGCTGATTTTATCAATAAAGGTCCTTAAGTGATCGAAGGTGCCATCCCAAGCATTGCCATCGTTCTTTACAAAGCCGTGCAGCATAGTAAGAGTGATGGACTCGCCTGAATCCGCCTGATACACCATATCGCCTGCAAACGGCGCGATAAATGGCAGAGTCTGCGGGCCATCACCCGCGAGATATTGCCCCATTTCCACGCCGGAGTGCGGACCCGGCTCAACCCGTCGGAGCAGTTTCAGGACGAAGCGGTCTCCGAATTGAATCGAAGTGTTTATCTCCGAATTGAGAAGCTTAGGATCAAAATTCGGATGAGTCCCGCCCCATAGCTGCCGGAACCGTCGATTTCGCTGCGCAATCACTGAGCCCCGTTCCCCATGAAGCCGCTTGCGACGGGCAAATGCTTCGAGCAGCGCGGTTGAAAGTTGGCTGTTGATCGCGCCATCGTAAAGCAAAGCCGTCGATCCGTCAGCGGCGCGGACCTCCGCCAGGGCCGACTCCGGGTTTTCACCTCTGATCGTTTGCGCTTCCTCATCGCGCGCCATTGCTATCGGAATAAAGTATTCTTCCGGATCGCCGCTGGCGTATTCAATACGGACCAGCATCATGGCTGATTTCCCGGCCGCCACTGGAACTGAGTCAAGAACCCGCAAGGAGCGGATGCGCCGGTTTTCTCCTCGGAACCAGCGGGCATTCGCAAGGAAAGTCGGCAATATCGAGGCCAGGCTCCCGTGAATCTCGGCGCTCCAAACATCGGCTAACGCCGGCAAAGCCAGAACAGGAGTTTGGGCACGGCGAGTATCGCCGGAAGTTGCAACTGTAACGGGAGCGGCCCGTTGTTCCAGCGAGAACCAGAAGAATGAGCTCGGTCCTAAAGTTACCGGATAATAGCTGTCGCCAATCACCGGAAAATCGGTCTGGCCGAACATCTCAACAGGCGTACAGCCATTGAATTTCGGCAGATCCAACTCAACCGCCTGTGCAAATCGGGAAAGGTTTGCTACTACAAGAATCGTTTCATTCTCATAACGGCGAATGAAAGCAAGCACGCGCTGATTAGAGGGCTGTAGAAATTCGATGGTGCCCCGGCCGAAAGCTTTGTACTGTTTTCGCAGCGCAATCAGACGCTTAGTCCAATTGAGAAGCGAGTTTGGGTTGCCTTGCTGCGTTTCGACGTTGATGGCCTCGTAGTGATAAGCCGGATCAATGTTAACGGGCAAGTAAAGCTGCTGTGGATTGGCGGCAGAGAAACCGGCGTTGCGGTCAGGACTCCACTGCATGGGCGTGCGTACGCCGTTGCGATCGCCCAGATACACATTGTCGCCCATGCCAATTTCATCGCCGTAATACAGCACCGGAGTGCCCGGCATGGAGAATAGCAGAGCGTTCATCACTTCAATGCGCTGCCGGTCGTTGCCGAGCAGGGGAGCAAGGCGGCGACGGATACCAAGGTTGATGCGGGCGCGCTGATCCGCGGCATAGACCCGATACATATAGTCGCGCTCCTCGTCCGTTACCATTTCGAGCGTTAGCTCATCGTGATTGCGGAGGAACATGGCCCATTGACAGGTTTCCGGTATTTCCGGCGTGCGATTCAGAATTTCAACAATCGGCAGGCGATCTTCTAAACGCAGAGCCATGAACAATCGGGGCATGAGCGGAAAGTGAAACGACACGTGGCATTCATCGCCCTTGCCGAAGTAGGCCACGGCATCTTCCGGCCACATGTTCGCTTCCGCCAGAAACATACGGCCCGGATAGGTGGCGTCCATATGAGCGCG
>JAFAZU010000419.1 GCA_019239585.1 Acidobacteriaceae bacterium | reverse complement strand
GCGGGCGACGATGCTCAATCTTCGCGGCGCCGTGCAGGACTTCAACTTCGCCGCCCGCATCAAAGGCAAGGGAAACATTTCTACGCAGTTCCTGCTGACCCCCAACCCGAACGTCACCTACTCCGCCTGTCTCATGCGTAAAGTAGAAGGGATGTTTTCGACCGGCATAGCCCCCTATCCGGTCGAACGTACGCTGCTGACCAGCGGCACTTTGGAAGCCTGCCGCACCTCGAAGTTTGAAGGCAGCAAACGCCTGGAAACGCCCGATCTCAGCGTGCGCTACCAACCGCCGGAAACCTCGCAATACTGCAGAATTTAAAGCGGAGCCGGGAACGCAGTGACCAACTGTTAAGTACTAAGCAAGTCGAACACGGCTCACCTTAATACGCTCATCGCTGAACTCGCCAAGCCCCAACATACCGGCGATCTCGATATGTTCCACCTGGCAATTCAGAAAATGGCTCGCTTCATCCGGTTTCGATAGAGCAATCGGAGCCATTCCCGCCTGCTGACGCTTAGCGTCAATCACCTTCAACCCTGTTTTGTCGAGCGCCACCGGGTCCGTCCCGAAGTACATCGTTTTGTGCTCCCAGATAAACTGGGGGCGTCCTGTGGGGCCGCCATGATAACTGGCCTTCACCGCATCGACAATGTGCAAAACCACCTTCTGTCGAATGATCGGGAGATTGACCACTGATGGAATAAACATACCGCAAGCATTCGCTGTCGGAGTCATATGGCTGCGGTTCACATTATTGACGAAGCCATGCGACATGTTTTTGAGAGTAATGGTGACGCCCGCCGATTGGTGGTGCTTGAGAACGGGAAGATTGATGATCTTATTGACTCGCTGAGTTACAACCTTGGCGACATAGGAGCGACGGGAGTGTTCATCTCTCGGATCATCACCCGCTTTCACAATCGCCATTTCCATAAAATGGTTCGCGTCATAGCCGTCCATGTCCAGTTGTTTGTCGTCATACTCAGGCGAGGGCGCTTCGAAGCGAACTCCCGGGCGAAGCCATTTGTCAATACCCGCCTCCAGAATCTCCGCACGGTACCGGCTAAAGACAATGATGTTTTCATTGGAAACGCCAGCCGCATTCAAACCATCCAGGATCGAGTGCAACACCGTAGCGTCGGAGGATAGCTTCGGCCCGCCCACTGGACTGACCTTAATCCCGACCACGTCACCCTTGGTGAACATGGTGCGCCACGCATCTTGCCACGTCGGCGCCCCGGTCAGATCGGTCATGCCTCGCTGCACCATATTGCGGACAGGCTCCGCTTGATAAACCCCCGAAACAATGCAGGCAGGATGCTCGACCGCGATCACGCGTCCTGGATATCGTCCGGGCATTCCCAGCACCGTCGAATCCGCCTTACTCTGCGAGGGGGCAAGCGTCGCCGCTGCCCCTAAAAAGGCCGTCTCAAGAAATTGTCTGCGGCTGTCCGGCATACCTTCATTTTACGAATCACAAGCAGCGCAGCTAGTCCTAGTACAAGGAAAAACCAAGTAGAGGGTTCGGGCACGAACTGGATGGACGCATTGGGAAGAACAGTGCCGCTGGCGTCTTTAACAACAAACGTCGGGAACTGAAGGACGCCGTCCGCATTATTTACGGCAAACGTGCCGTCATGAAAAAACGTGCCCTCAGCAAACGCCTCAAACGCGACAGTGAACACGGTGGGCGAGCCAAATGTGATGGGAGCCGTGATGGAGAAGGTTTGCGGCGTTCCGTTGGGCAGCACAGCGGCAGTCGCAAAAGTTCCAACCTGTATCCCGACGGGCGAAACAAAAGCTCCGTTTACACTATTCACAATGTTCATCTGAAAGCCGGAGAACGTAAGCTGAATCTCACCGGAGCCGGTCACGCCCGTAACAATTAACGAGTTCGTAAAGTTGACGGAAGCATTAGCGCTCGTGTTCGATCCGAAACCGCTTGTGGTGGTTTCCAGATTGCCGGACCCGCTAAGCATCCAGCCGGCGTTCGCGAATGCGCTGGCT
This sequence comes from Acidobacteriaceae bacterium, assembly GCA_019239585.1. Taxonomy (GTDB): domain Bacteria; phylum Acidobacteriota; class Terriglobia; order Bryobacterales; family Bryobacteraceae; genus Bog-105. Next base: position 3,511 of record JAFAZU010000419.1, on the reverse strand, counting down.
CTTGCCGTTTGTGAGCCGACAATAAGGCTGACGCTGCAGGAGGCTGAATTTGGATCTGACTGGCTGCACGAATTGGAGCCAGCAGAGGCGGATACAGAAGCAAGGGAACTCGCCGATGCCGGAAAACCGGCGGCAGCGACGAGGAGAACACAGGAAAGCAAAGATTTTGTAACAGTCACCTTCTATTCCTCCATTTTGAAATGCTAAAGCTTGGTGCCGAGCTATTACGGTACCACTCTCGCATTTATGGGGTCAATCCACTGCATTACAATAACCCGCAAGGAGAACATTATGAAAGCACTTCTGCTTTTGCTGATCTTAAGCACTGTAAGCCTCTCCGCAGACTTGGAAGGACTCTGGCAAGGCTACGACGGAGAATGGGGACACGTATCCCGGCAACTGATCGCCCTGGCCGAGGCAACCCCGCCCGAGAAGTTTGGGTGGCGTCCCGCGCCGGGAGTGCGCTCAACCAGCGAGGTTTACATGCACATTGCGCTGGCTAATTATTGGCTGTTAAGTGTCACTGGCCCGCCGATGCCCGCTGAGATGAACTCGCCCGGCGCGGTCAATCTGGAAAAGAAAGTGACATCAAAAGCGGAAGTGATTGGATGGCTGCAACGCTCCCTGGACGCGGTTAAAACGGCTCACAAACAAATCAAACCCGATGATCTGACGCGCAAAGTCAAAGTCGAAGGTCGGGACGCCACCGTCGACGGCATGTACCTCCGCATCATTGTTCACGCCAACGAACACATGGGCCAACTGATCGCCTACGCCCGCATGAACGGCATCACGCCCCCGTGGTCGAAAACGGGAGAATAATAACATAATCGCAAGCGAACCAGCTATAAATTTTGCATTGACAAGATTCAAATCTTGAGGCACACTTCCTATAGCCAGCTATGGGAATGATCAACAGAGTTCGTGCCCTGTTCCGCCGGAATAAACTCGCGACGGACCTGGAAGAGGAATTACGCTACCACCTCTCCCGACTTGAGGAGCTAAAGCAAGCAGAGGGTCTGTCGAGCGAAGAAGCGCACTTAGCCGCCCGTCGCCGGTTCGGCAATCTCACGCAATTAAATGAGAAAATGCGGGAAATCGACCTGATCACGCCCGTCGAAACCGTGCTTCAGGATCTCCGTTTCGCCGTCCGGACCTTGGCAAAGCACCCGAGCTTCACGCTCCTGGCACTCATAGCTTTAGCTGTAGGCATCGGTGTCAACACAGCCGTATTCACGGCTTACAAGGCGGTGTTGCTGCAACCGTTGGACGCGGCAAACGCGGATCAGCTTGTCAATGTCTACCGCACCGCTCCGCAAAACGGATATGAGGCAACCTTCAGTTACCCGGATTATGAAACGTATCGCGACGGCAATCGGGTCTTCTCCGGCTTGGTCGCCACCACGGGGGATGAGCTTGTCTTCAGCGGTGCGGAATTTGTAAAGCCAGGAAGCAATCTGGGAGGTGGAGTTGCCGGCGCATTCGGCTTCCGGTTTCCCAGCATCATGAGCGGCGGCGCAGAATTCATCAATGCGATGAGCGTCTCGGAAAACTACTTTTCCGTGTTAGGCGTCAACGCGGTCCGGGGACGCGTCTTTCTGCCGCAGGATGTTCACGATCTGGAACTTAATCCCGCCGTCCTGATCAGCGAAAACTATTGGCAGCGCCGGTTCGGGGGTGATGTCTCGGTTCTGGGCAAAACAGTAAAGCTCAATGGCATTCCGTTTACCGTCATCGGAATCACGCCTCACGACTTTATGGGAACGGCTGTGAACGTTCCCAATTTCTGGCTTCCTATGCGCCTTCGGCCTTTGGTAAATAAGGGCACGCGCTTTCTGCAGGACCGTGAAGAAAATTGTTGCGCGCTCTATGGGCGGCTCGCGTCTGGTGTTTTTTTATCTCAGGCGCAAGCGGAGATGACCGCTCTTGCTCAAGGCGTGAGGTCGCTGCACGCGCCGCTGTCGGAAGGCCGCAAACCTTTTGCCATCAGTTTGACACCTGGATCTCACCTGAAGCCATTCAGCCTCTATAAGGACCCGGGAGCGGCACTTGCTCTACTGCTGGTCATGGGCGCAGTCGGACTGGTGTTATTGATCGCCTGCGCCAATGTAGCCAGCCTACAACTGGCTCGTTCGGCGGCCCGGCAAAAGGAGATCGGCGTGCGCCTGTCGCTCGGAGCGAACCGGCTGCGCATCATACGGCAACTGCTGACCGAGAGCGCCCTCCTGGGAGTAGCAGCTGGCGGAATATCAGTGCTCCTGGCCTGGGGAGCGCTGCGGCTCTTGATGGTGGAGGTTTCAGGGAGTCTGCCCCTCGAATGGGGATCTGTGGCCTTGCATGTGGAGCCCGATCTGCATGTATTCGCGTACGTGTTCGCCATCTCACTCCTTGCGGGGGTGCTGTTTGGGACAGCGCCTGCCCTGGAAGCTTCACAGCCGAATCTTTCTTCCGCGCTGAAGGAGGAAGGCGCGCGCTTTGCGATGGGTCTGCCGAATCGGCGATTGCGCGATTTGATGGTAGGCGCGCAGGTTGCGGTATGCCTGCTGCTGTTGATCGGAGCGGGTCTTCTCATCCGCAGTTCCCTCCAGTTAATGTCAATTAGTCCCGGATATGAAACGAAACAAGTGGTCTGCCTGGATGTTCAGTTTCCGCCCGGCTACGGGTACACGCTTAAAAAGCAACTGGCTGAAACCCGTCAACTTCGCCAGCGAATTGCCGCATCAGGCGATGTAAGGTCCGTGGCAATCGGAAGAGCGCCGGATCAGGGAGGATTGAGAATGGCCGCTGTCGACCTAAATGGAAACAAGCCCAGCACTGATCGATCAGCACGGACTGTCTACTACACTTATGTCACGCCAGAGTACTTTCGTGTACTCAGCATTCCCATCTTGCGCGGACACAGCTTCGGGGAGCAGTCAACCGTTCGGGAGGCGGAAGTTGTTGTCAGTGAATCAGCAGCTGAGGAGCTTTGGCCGGGGCAGAATCCCATCGGGCAAACGCTTGTGCTGGATGCATCGAAGCAATTTCACGACAGTGGAGAACTAATCCCTCAGGGGAAGCCCTATCAGGTTGTGGCCGTGGCTAGGGAAACACGGGGGATCGTGCCGGGAGGCTGGGATTCCCGTAAGGTTTACCTGCCGTTACCGAGCGATCGAGTCAACGGATTACCCCTTCTTGTGCGAGTAGAGGGAAAAGCGACCCAGTTGATAGCAAATTTAAGCAAACAGGTCAACGCGGTAGACCCTGACCTGATCGTTTACATGGATTCATTGGAGGGACTACTCACCGGGACGCCAACTTTTGTCATGTCACGCCTGGCAGCTATCTTCGCCTCCATAATTGGCGCAGTGGGCCTGCTGTTGGCTTGCGTGGGCATCTACGGCACAGTGAGCTACGCCGTGGTGCGGCGAGAGCGCGAGATCGGCATCCGTATGGCATTAGGCGCAAAGAAAGGCGACGTTTTAGGAATGATCTTGCAGGAAAGCGGGCGTCCCGTCCTGTTGGGGTTAAT
>JAFAZU010000356.1 GCA_019239585.1 Acidobacteriaceae bacterium | reverse complement strand
GATTTGCCTTCTTTCCGTTCGGCTTCGATGGCAAAGTCGATCATCATGATGGCGTTCTTTTTGACGATGCCGAGAAGCAGGATGATTCCAACAAAAGAGTAAAGGTTCAGGTCTTCTCCAAACAGCAGAAGTGTGAGCAATGCTCCTAAACCCGCCGCCGGTAAGCCGGAGAGAATCGTGATCGGGTGGATAAAGCTCTCGTACAAAATGCCCAATACGAGATAGATCACCAGCACCGCAATGACCAGCAAAATACCAAGCCCGCTGATGGAGTTCTGAAAAGCTGCCGCCGTGCCCTGAAACGTAAAATGAGCGGTGGATGGCATGCCGATCTGATCTGCCGCTTGTTCAATCAGTTTAGTGGCCTGACTCAACGCTACGCCGGGTTTTGTGTTGAATTGCAGGTTCACCGCCGGCAGCTGCCCAATATGGTTGACGCTTAACGGCGCGACTGTCTGCCTGACCTCCGCCACTGCCGAGAGTGGAACCATTTTCCCCTGATTGGAGCGGATATACAGGCGGTTGAGCGCTGCGGGATTGCGCTGATATTCCGGCAAAACTTCCAGCAGCACATCATACTGATCGGAAGACGCCGTAATCGTCGATACTTTACGGCTGCCATAAGCATCGTAAAGCGTGTTGGCAATAGCATCCGGGGTCACGCCTAAAGCCAGCGCGCGATTACGATCAATTTGAACGTCCAGCCTCGGACTACTCAGGCGCAGGTCGCTGTAGATATCCTGCAACTGCGGAATGGAGTGCAGTTTTCCTTCTAAGACCGGCGCCCATTTATAAAGCTCGCCGACATCTGCGTCTTGCAGTGCCAAGGAGTACTGAGCGCGGCCCTCATTCTGCCCCAGCGTGAGCAGGGGTGGTGACACCAGAAAAACCATCAGCCCGGGAATCGACGCGAACTGCTGCTGTAATTGCCCGATAATCGCGCTGGCGTTAGGCCTGTTTTTCACTTCTTTAAAAGCCGTAAATAAGAAACCCGTATTCTGCGTCCCTGCCCCCTGCCCCATCGGAGTGCCGGAGCCAAATGTTTCGATCCAGGGGTTCTTTGCCACAATCGCATTAACTTTCTGCTGCAACCGCACCATCTCCTCAAAGGAGGTATCTTGGGCCGCTTCCGTGCCTCCGAAGACAAATCCCTGATCGACCGTGGGCATAAAGCTCTTCGGCATGATGACGAATAGGTAAAGCGTTGCCGCCGTAAGCACCAAGCTGGTTAATAGTGTTAAGCGCCGGTGCCGCATAACTGTCAAAAGCGTGCGCCGGTATGTGTTATTCAGCCAGATAAAGAACTTTTCCGACCAGCGATAGAAAGCGCCCGTCGGGTGGCTTTCATGACGGAGAAAGCGGCTGCACAGCATCGGCGTTAAGGAGAGCGAAATCGCGCCTGAGATCAGAACTGCCACCGCGATGGTAATGGAAAACTCGCGCAGCAACCGACCGATGACTCCACCCAGAAACAGCACGGGAATAAAAACAGCCACCAGCGAGATCGTCATCGAAACAATCGTGAATCCTACTTCGCGCGCGCCCTCCAGCGCCGCCTGCATGCGCGGTTTCCCCATTTCCATGTGCCGGACAATGTTCTCCAGCATCACAATCGCGTCATCCACCACGAATCCTACCGACAGCGTCATGGCCATCATGGAAAGCATGTCAATGGTGAAGCCGAGTAGGTTCATCGCCGCAAACGTGCCCAATAAGGAAAGCGGCACGGCCAGACTGGGAATGATCGTGGCGGACACGTTCCGCAGAAACGCAAAAATAACGAAGATCACCAGAACAATTGTCAAAATGAGGGTAAACTTCACGTCCGCAATCGACTCTCGAATATTCTGCGAAGCATCAAACGAGCGTAGAATCTCAATGCCCTTTGGCATGGACTGCTGCATCACGGGAAGCAGCGCTTTGACCCCGTCGGCCACCGCCACCGTATTCGAACCGGGCTGCTTCTGCACCGCGAGAATGGTGCTCTTGCGGTTGTTAATCCAGAATACGGATTTATCGTTCTGGACGCTGTCCAGTACGTTCCCCAGCTCATCCAGGTGTACCGGGCTCCCGTTGCGGTAAGTCACAATCAGTCGCGCGAACTGCGGCGCGGTCGTAAGCTGACTGTTCGATTGAACCGTATAAGCTTTGGCCGCTCCATATAGTGAACCGGCGGGCATGTTCAAGCTTCCGCTCGCCAGGGCATTTCGGACCTCTTCTAAATCAATCTGCCGCGCTGCCAGCTTTTCCGGGTCAGCCTGTACGCGAACCGCGAACTTTTGCGCTCCGAAAACCTGCACTCGCGCCACGCCGTTCACCATGGAGATGCGCCGGGCCATCATGGTCTCGGCGTACTCATCCACTTGTGAAGGGGTCATTGTCTTCGACGTGACAGCAATATAAAGGATGGGCCGCTCCGCCGGGTTCACTTTCGAATAGGAAGGCGGCGCCGGCATATTGGTAGGCAGATTGCCTTGTGCGCGAGCAATCGCCGCCTGTACGTCCTGCGCGGCGGCATCAATGCTCCGGCTCAAATCGAATTGCAGCGTAATGGTTGTGGACCCTAGCCCGCTCGAAGACGACATGCTGTCAATCCCCGCAATGGTCGAAAACTCTGATTCCAGAGGAGTGGCCACAGATGCCGCCATCGTATCGGGATTCGCCCCCGGCAAACTCGCGGAAACCTGGAGAGTGGGGTACTCTACCGCCGGCAAGTTGCTGACGGGCAAAGTTACATAACTCAGGAGTCCGAAGATCAAGATGCCGGCCATCAGCAAGGTGGTCGTGATCGCCCGGCGAATAAATAAATCAGTAAATCTCATGAAATGCTCACCCGGATTCGTTAACTATTACGATTTGCCGGACGGTACCGCGCTGCCCGACTCCCCCATTTGTGACTCCGTTTTCAGCAGTTGCACCTTCATGCCGGGAGCCAAACGCATCTGGCCTTCTGATATCACCATCTCTCCCGGTTGAAGTCCGCTCCCAATGACCGCCTGCTCGCTCGATTTGGGCGGTTGATAGTTCCGCAAGACTTGAACGGGACGCATGGCAACCGTGGCGCTATCCCCATTCATCACCCAAACATACTTTCCTTGCGGGCCGGTTTGCACCGTCCGGCTCGGCACAACCACGCGATTGCGTTCCACATTTAACTGCGCCTGCACATTGACAAATTGACCGGGCCACAAGCGGCTGTCCCTGTTTGCAAACTCCGCCTTCAATTTGATTGTGCCCGTTGTATTATCAACCGAGTTATCAATAAAACGAAGCGAGCCCGTTACGTTTGTGTCAGGGTCCGGCAGCGCTTGCACCAGTAAGGGACGTTGCCGGTTGTATTTCCGCACTTCCGGCAGCATTTGCTCCGGTACGCCGAACGAAACATAAATTGGTGATATCTGCAACAGAGTTACCAACGCCGTATCGTTCTCCTTCACCAGATTGCCAGCTTTCACCGCAATTGCTCCGGCACGTCCGCTGATCGGCGCTGTAATCTTTGTGTAGCTTAATTGCAACTGTGTTTGCGCCAGCCGCTCCCGATCTGATTTCAGGGAAGCCACGGCGCTCTCGACCGCTGCCCGGTCGGCATCCATCGCCGCCTGCGCCGAATCTGCCGTCGCTACTACCTGCTCGGTCTGCTCCTTCGAGAAGATTCCTTCTTTGGAGAGCGCCAAGCCCCGGTCTGCGGCAGCACGTGTCTGTTTCATCGTTGCTTCATCCTTTGCAACGTTGGCCCGCGCCTCCTTTTCGAGAGCGGCGTCCTTCACCAGATCGGCCTGAATTTGGGCGATCTGCCTTTGCAGCGGTTCAGGATCAATCTCAAACAAAGACTGCCCTTTCGTCACATTCTGGCCTTCCTGAAAGTTAACTCGAAGGATCTGACCGGCAACCCGCGACTTCACATCCACGCTTGTAATCGCCTCTACGTTCCCTACAGCGGAGATAGTCAGTGGAACGTCTGCAGCGGCAGCAGGAACAGCGCGCACTGGTGGCGCTGCCATCATCATGGCCATCATAGGATTGGCCGCTTCTTTCTTCGTGCAGGAGGAAAGGAGGAGCGCAAGGGTCGGGGCGCACACCAGGGTCAAAACAAAAGATAAACGGGGATTATTCACGAAACCTGCTTACAGTGGGGCTAAACTCCATCGTCCCATAAAAAAGGCGAAATTGCAGCCTGCGTTCGTAATACGGTTCAGGTTTAAAAATGTTCCGTCTATTTATCTTATTGACATTCTATATGGCTTGTACGTAAGCTCACATAGCAAATCTATATGAACCTTTTGCGAAGATACGCTTGACTTCCTGATTCTAAAAGCCCTGGCGACGGGTGAACTGCATGGGTTAGGCGTATCAAGCAGATGACCCATTGACAGTCGAAACCGAGCAGTGGAGCCGGATCTCATTGGGAATTGTCAGTGCTTTAAAGGCGTGAGAGCAACAGCATGGCTGTTTGGAAGCGACTCGAAAGTGTCCTTT
>JAFAZU010000131.1 GCA_019239585.1 Acidobacteriaceae bacterium | reverse complement strand
CCCCCATCCCTCATCAAGGAACGCCCGCAGCCTTCTTCGCGCAAGGGAAGGAAAGAGAAAGGATCTCGCAACACTTTCAAAATTCCCCTGCCTAGCCCCCCCAAGCCGCCGGAGAATTGGCGGGAGCTTTCCTCGGAACGTATTGATGGCAGCGACAGCGCGGCCGATCCTCAAACGAAACAAAGCAGCAAAGCGACCTTGAAAAAGCCGGCAATCCTGGAAAGCTGGACATTAGTCCGCACCAAAGATAAGCAGTGCGGCTGGGTGCTGTCGCGCAATCTTCTGATGGCAATTCCTGATGAAGTGGCGCAGTATGCAGAAGGAAAGCACATTACTTCCTACTTCGACCTAGGCACAGTGAACGATGAAGAAAAAGGAACCAAGCACCATTGGCTTTGGACCACCGTATCCGGACAGACGCCCTATGACTACGATGCGTGGCGCGTGTTCCTTTGGAATCGTCGGCGTCACCGGTACGAGACATCTTATCGTCAGCGTGATGTGGAAGGATATTTTCCGGTACTCGTTGATCACCCTGACCCCAATGTGTTCGGGCGAATTTTTCACCTGATTACCAGAGATGAGGACGGAAAACTTCGCACGCGAACCTACGTGTTCGACACGACGCGAGTGCATCTCATCAATACCGAGGACTATCGCCCTGGCACAGAATCCGGCAAGAGCGCTGACGGCATCGACACAGCCAAGCTACAGGCCAAAAAGCCGCAGGAAAGCTGGTTTCTGCGCAAGTGGCATACGTTCAGACAAAGAGGAACTGGACCGGATTAGAGCCTGTAGATAACTTTGGATTTGTCAACTTACCAACCGTCTGAGAAACAAACAGGCAAAAGCCAGCAGATGCAATCCGGCGACCGTTTCCGGCAAGCGTTCATAATCGCGCACCAGACGGCGGAAGCGTGTAGCCCAGGCGAAACTCCGCTCGACCACCCACCGTCGGGGTAGTAAAACAAAGCCGCGCTTGGCAGTTGGCAATTTGACGACTTCTAACTGAATCCCGTGCGCTTGGGCGGCACACTGCGCCGTCTCGCCCGTGTAGCCTTGATCGACATAGGCCAGTTGGACGTGTTCGTCCGTGACCTCCTGGACTTGCGCCGCCAGTTCGTCCCTCTGCGCCCGGTCCTGCTCATCAGCCGGTGTGACGTGCAGGGCCAGCAGGTGCCCTAAGGTGTCCACGGCGATGTGAACCTTCGTCCCGTTGCGGCGCTTGGCTCCGTCATAACCCGCACGGGTGCCGCTTTCGGGCGTGGACGGGAGAGTACGGCTATCGAGAATGGCGGCGGTCGGCTGGGCCTGGCGCCCCGCTTCGAGGCGCAACAACTCGCGCAGCTCCTGCACTAAGCGCTCGAACACGCCGGCTTTGATCCAACGTTGCGCTTGGTGGTAGACCACGTCCCAGGGCGGCAAATCATGGGGCATGGCCCGCCACGGGCAGCCGGTCCGGACCACATAACGCAAGCCGTTAAAGACTTCCCGCAGAGAGTAGGTGCGCTGAGGCGCAAACGGGGTCATCAATGCCAAATAAGGAGCGACGAAAGCCCATTCTTCGTCGTTAACATCATAGGCATAGGCTTTACGAGAAGAGGTAGACACCTTTTAGGTTGGCAAAAGTTATCAACAGCCTCTAGGCGTTATCATTGGAACTTGCTTCCTGTGTTACCGTTGCGCCTCACTCGTCCATGAGATCCCCTCGGCAGGGGGTGTAACCGTCGCCCAACGCTCGGCGATTTTGTCTCCCTCGAACCGCCAGAGCACAAAACCATGAAACTGCATCTTTTTACCCGATGCGGGGTCTGTCCATCGCCAGATATTACGGCACACCACTTTGTCGCCTTCGGCAATCATATCTTCAATTGTCAGGTGCAAGTCGGGCATTATCTTGTACATGCCAAGCATCATCTGCTCGTCGCCTTCCACGCCGGTCGGTTTGCCCCCTGGCCCATCATGATCGTAGAAGTCCTGCGTCATGTTCTTACGGATTACGGCGGCATTTCGCTTGTTCACGAAATCCTCAAAGTGATCTCTGACAAACTGCTTCATTTGCTCCAATGTCAACGTAGTTGCCAAGATTTGCTCCTGAAATGAGTCTGGACAATATAGCGGGCCGGCCCCGTATCGACCGAGATACAAGTACCAGGCTTTAATCGCTACAATTTAGATAGCATGCCGCTGCCGAAGAGGGAAGTACGCACAATTTTGTAAGCTCATTTCCGGCAACCTGAGGAAGGACTCATGAAAAAACACTTCGGATGCCCAGTGCAGGCGACCTCAAATGTCTTGGCCGGAAAATGGAAGGTTCTTATTGTTTGGCATCTGTCCTTTGGACCGCGCCGTTTTGCGGAGATCCGCAAGCTTCTTCCAGGAGTCAGCGAAAAGGTATTAGCGGCTCAATTGCGCGATCTGGAACGAGATGGGGTAGTGAAGCGCCTATCTGCAGATACCGTCCCGCCGCGCGTGGATTACATTTTGAGCGATGCCGGGGAGGAACTCGTGCCTTTGATGGAGGCGCTGTGTAACTGGGGCACAAAACACCTGGGTATTTTGCCAAACTTACCTCGCACCATACCAGGACGAAGCTAATTAGCCGCAGGTGCAAGTGCATCCAGATTTATGTATCCTCGATCTTGCCTTCAATTTCCACCCGGTCCATCGCTAAGAACAGCTTGACATGCGGATTGTTGCACTTTTCCAAATCCTTTACAGGACCAAAGTAAATCGATTCTCCTTGATACAGGAAAACCACGGAGTCAGCCACTTTGCGCATCAAATCCAGATCGTGAGTCACCACTACGGACGTCAGGTTTAATCTCTGCTTCAGGCGCAGCATTAAATTGCCCAGATCATCCGACATAATTGGGTCCACCATCGTTGTTGGCTCATCGTAGAGAATGCACTGCGGCTGAGCGGCTAAGGCGCGCGCAATAGCAACAGCACGCTTATAGCCGGTGGAAAGGTCTCCCGGAAGTGCGTCTTTGAAATCCAGCAGGTCCACCATTTTCAGCAAGCCGTCGACAACTTCTTCCTTGTTCTCTTCGTTATAATCCTCACGAAGCTCCAAGGAGGAAAGAATGTTTTCTCCTACTGTCAGCGAGTCGAAAAGAGCGCCTGACTGAAACACCATCGTGACTTTCCTGCGGATCTGCCGGAGTTCGGTTTCAGGCATGTGAGTAATGTCCTCGCCCGCTACGATCACGCGGCCCTTGTCAGGTCTAATGAAGCCCATGATGTGGCCTAAAGTGACCGACTTCCCTACCCCGCTGCGGCCGATAATCGCGAGTGTTTCACCCACGTCAACGTAAAAGCACACGTCCCTGAGCACCGGGCGGCTGAACGTTTTGCTGACGTCGCAAAATTCTATATAATGTGAACCATTGGCGATGTCTGCCAAACCTGAAAAAAGCTCCTCTTCATTTGGATGAAAGCTGCTGCCACTGCAGCCAGTCTTCGGGGGTATTAATGTTTGTCAGCTTTGTCTCCACCGGAACGTACTCGGCGCGGAGGTCTTCTAAAATTCGCATCAGTTTGAGATGGCCTTCATCCAGCGATTTTTTAATGACCGGAAGGCATCGGCGGTGATAAACAGCGCAAAGGGGCTGAATTTGCTCTGTCAAATCCTGGGCCGCTACACACAGGCCGTTTATTTGACCTGCCCTGTCTAACAAACAGCTTAAAACTTCCCTGCTAACGCCCGGCATGTCGCAGCCTACAATCAAATTCCACTCCGCTTGCCTCGTCTCAAGCGCTGCTTCGATTCCGGCTAAAGGCCCAAGTTGATGGCGAGTGTCCGGCAAGCAAGGAATTTTCAGATTCACGTAGCGTTCCGGCGACCCTATCAACGTTACAGTTTCCGTCACTGCGGCCACAGTTGCCGCGATTCTTTCAACCAAGGGCTGCGAACGCCAATGCAGAAGCGCTTTGTCCTGACCCATCCGCGTACTCATTCCGCCCACCAGAACGAAACCGGCGGCCCGCATAGGCAAATAGTAGCACTCCGCACGAGACTTTCCAGTTATAATTTGATCGGACGACCTTGTTTCGCCTTTCCACTTGCGCGCTGGCTCCGTTGGCGCTCACGCTCACCTGTTTCGGCGCGACCAAGTCCCATCTGCCTACGCCCTCACGCGTGGAAGCCATCCGTTTTTGGTCTTTCGGCGATGTGACCCGCATTGCGATTCAAACACAAGGGGATTACAAACTGGCGACGGACCAGATTGAACGGCCTTACCGGGTCTACTTCGACTTGAATGGCATCCGGCCCCCCGCAACGGCGCATCACGGCATTCAAACCATTCCGGTCGGCGACAAACGAGTGAAGCAAATTCGAATCGCGGAAGTAAGCCCCGGCAGAACCCGGATTGTTTGTGATCTGGAAGGCCCTGCTGAAGTTGTTTCCTCGCAACTGGTCAATCCGGATCGTTTGATTATTGAACTACGCCCCAAAGGGACCAGCTTACCGGCTTTGTCGGCATCCCGCAGTAATACCCCTTCGCACGGAGCTGGTCCGGAACTGCCGCAAACGGAGACGCCATTAACAGCTTCTTCCTCTTCAGTCTCGGACGGAAGCGCCGAGGCTAAATCGTTGCCGACAGCCGAAACAACTCCCCCTGTACCTATTCCCTCGAAGCCGATTCCCGCTTCTGTTCCGGCTACGGCAACATCGTCGCGCAGCGCCCCGTCGGCTGCTCGAAGGGATGTAGGCATTGTTTCACCGGCCAAACGCCCCAACGGGAATGATTCCTCGCTGGTCCGCGTATTTGGCTTAAAGCTCGGGAAAGTTGTCATCGATGCCGGTCATGGCGGCCACGATACGGGAACAATCGGTCCGAATGGATTACTGGAGAAAGAGCTTGTGCTGGATGTCGCTATGCGGCTTGGCAAGCTCATTACCCAACAGTTGGGAGCAAATGTAATTTATACCCGTTCGGATGACACATTTGTTCCTCTGGAAGAGCGGACCAAGATCGCAAACAACGAGAAGGCGGATCTTTTCATCTCGATACACGCAAACTCTTCACCGGAACCAAGCGCCACCGGTGTCGAGACTTACTTCTTTAATTTCACTTCGGACCGGAACAGCCTTGACATTGCGACCCGTGAGAATGCTACTTCCAAAAGCTCCATTTCGGACTTAAATGATCTTCTGCACCGGGCTGTGCTGCAAGCCAAATTCGAAGAGTCACGTGAGTTTGCCCAACAGGTGCAGAGGTCGCTCTGGGCTTCGTCGGTCAAGATGAACAATCGATCGCGTGATCGCGGAGTTCGTCAAGCTCCTTTTGTGGTTCTGATTGGCGCGGCCATGCCGTCGATTTTGGCGGAAATCGGTTTTGTTTCGAACCCGCACGACGAAAAACTGCTGCTGCGCCCTGATCAGCGCCAGAAGATTGCGGAAGCTCTTTATAAAGGCGTGTCTCGGTACGCAAACAGCCTCAGTCATCTTGAAATGGCGCGTGCCCGTGTTGCAGGCTCTGAGTAGAGGGCATATCAAGATTTCTGCATTAATGTAACCAGGCCAAGAGGAAGACCGGAAGGAGGGGAGGACTTGCCCTCCTGCGTCGGCAAATCGAGCGACGGTTTGGGCCCTTGCCGTCCTGGGCTGAACAGAAACTTTCGGAACGTTCTCTCGAAGAAATCAACGATCTTGGCATCCGTGTGCTCGATACGGTCGATTTAGAAGACCTGTTGTGATAGCTTCACTCTTCCTGGATCGTTTTTGCTCTCTCACGGCAGATGCCGCGTTTGCTTCGGCGGATAAAATCAACTAAGTGCCTTGTATGCTCGTTCGGCAGTTCACGTTCGATTTTCGATAGGGCTTTCTCCTGCCTTAAGCCCTCACGATATAAGGTGCGATACGCGCTTTTCAACGTTCGGATATCATCCCGCGAAAATCCCGCCCGCTTCAAGCCGACAATATTCAATCCTTTGGCTGCTACGTTGAAGTCGGAGTACAGAAAAAACGGCGGCAAATCACTGTTCACGCGCGTATTGCCCCCGACCATGGCAAGCCGTCCCACTTTTGAGTATTGATGAATGACCACGCCGCCTGAAATGAACGCTTCGCTTTCGATCTCAACGTATCCCGCCACGAGCGCACAGCTTGCCACTACAATTCTGTCGCCTAATATGCAGTTATGAGCAATATGCCCGGATGTCATGATGTAGTTTTTATCGCCAATTCGCGTGATGGATTCAGGCTGCGTTCCACGCGAGACGGTGTAGTGTTCACGAATCTTGTTACCGCTTCCGATGATTAGGTAACTGCGCTCGCCTGTGAACGTTTTATCCAGCGGGTCAGTACCTAGCGCCGTTCCAGCTGAGATTTCGTTCTCATCGCCCATTGTGGTCCAGCGCTTCACATATACATAGGGCTCCAGAATGCAGCTCCTTCCAACCGTTACATCTGATTCAATCACGCAGTATTCGCCAATGCGAGTTCCAGGCCCAATGGTTGCTTGAGGATGCACACGGGCCGTGGAGGCGACATAGGCCGACGGATCAATTGCCATGATTCCATGCTAAGTATTGAGGATGATGGCTGTTACGGTTGCACAACTGGGAGAAATCTGCGGCGCCCAAAAAATTGAAGGAGATCGGGACCGTATTATTACCGGAGCCAATGCGCTGGAAAACGCAAGTGAAGAGGAACTTTCTTTCGCCGCCCATCAAAAAGCGCTAGACTCAGCTTCCCATTCGCGAGCCGGATGTCTCCTGGTGCCTCTTGACTTCGGCAAAACAGGACCGTGGTCTCTTCTGCGCGTCCCTGATCCGCGTGCGGCCTTCGCCCGCGCTCTATCGGTTCTCTATCCCGCTCACAAACACATCAGTTTCAGGCATCCGACGGCAATTGTCGCGCCGTCCACCGAGATTGCGGAGAACGTATACATCGGACCTTTCGTCACGGTCGGCGAGGGCACAAGAATCGGACCCGGCAGTTACCTTGGCGACGGCTGCGCCATTGGTGATTCTGTTTCCCTGGGCTCGTCTACAACCCTACGGGCAAACGTGACGATCTACAACCATGTGCAAATTGGCTCGCGCGTACTCCTGCATGCCGGATGCGTGATCGGCGCTGATGGGTTCGGGTTCGCGCTCGCCGGAGATCATTATGAAAAGTTTCCCCAGGTTGGCACGGTTGTCATTGAAGACGATGTCGAAATCGGGGCAAACTCCTGCGTAGATCGCGCTGCTCTTGGCCGCACCAGAATTGGCAGGGGCACCAAGCTCGACAATCTGGTTCATGTCGCTCACAACTGCGACATTGGCTGTCACGTAGTGGTAGCTGC
>JAFAZU010000709.1 GCA_019239585.1 Acidobacteriaceae bacterium | reverse complement strand
GCTCTCAATCAGATCCTCCGGCAGGGCGGCGCAGTTCACTTCCACAAAAGGCCCTTTTGCCCGTTGACTCGCTTGGTGAATGGCGCGCGCGACCAGTTCTTTTCCGGTTCCGCTCTCTCCATAAATTAAAACCCGGCCATTGGTTCCCGCCATCAGCTTTAATTGTTGGCGGAGCGCTTTCATCGGCACACTATCGCCGATGATTTCAGAATGTCCTGCCGCTTCCCGCAGCCGCTGCACTTCCTGATCCGAGCGCCGCTGCTTGATGGCGTTGTTCAGCACAATGCTGACCTTTGCAATCGTCAACGGCTTCTCAACAAAGTCAAACGCTCCTAGTTTGGTTGCTTTGACAGCGGTTTCAATATTGCCATGCCCGGAGATCATAATCACGGCCGGCCTTGATTCGGCAGGTATCTCCTGGATCTTCGCCAGAGTGGTCAGGCCGTCGATGCCGGGCATCCAGATATCAAGCAAAACTGCCTCATAAGCTCCTTGCGCCAGCTCTTTTAAGCAAGCTTCGCCGCTGCCTACCGCTGTGCAGTCGTAGTTTTCATCGATGAGAACTCCCTGCAGCGATTGGCGAATACTCGCTTCATCGTCCACAATCAGAATTTTGGGTCCACGCGCCGCCATGGAAAATGTCTATACCCTTAGCGTAGCGACTCCCTCGTCAGAGTTGACGGGAGCCTCAACCGGTACAGTATTCAGCTCAACAATGAATCGCGCGCCACTCGGGGAATTATCTTCAACGCGCACCCGGCCATGATGCTCTGTCACAATATGGCTCACAATGGCGAGACCTAATCCGGTGCCTCGTCCCTTGGTCGAGAAATAGGGCAGGAACAACTTTTCCTTATCTTCCGCTGAAATGCCGCAGCCCGTATCGATCACGGCGAGCTGCACAAGCTCCGGCCCAGGCTGGGAGGTTCTGACAAACAACCGGCGAACGGGCGCTTCGATCATGGCTTCCGCCGCATTGTCAATCAGGTTGACGATCACTCGCTTGATCTGCTCCCGGTCGGCCAAAACAGGCGGAATCGAACGATCCAACTCTACGGAGAGCGTAACCGCTTCCAACCTTCCCGCGAATACCGCTAAGGCGCTCTCGACGATTTCATTCAAATCCCCCATAACTGGTTGCGCGCTGGGAAAACGTGAAAATCGAGAGAATTCATCTACCAGCGACTTCACTGTGCCCACCTCCTGTTGAATGGTCTGCGTGCATTCGGCAAGGATGGCGCGCGCATGGGGCTCAAGCTGCAACCGTGTAATCTGACGTGCGATGCGGTCGGCGGACAACGAAATGGGCGTCAGCGGATTCTTGATTTCATGCGCGATCCGCCGCGCTACCTCCTGCCAGGCTGCGGCTTTTTGAGCGCGCAATAAGTCGCTGGTATCTTCCAGCACCATTACAAATCCCCGGTGCTCTTCCAGCGACGCGACCGTTACGGCGAGGTGAAGAACCGAGTGGGGCCGCTGGATGTCAAACTGTGAGGCCGCTGCACCTGTGCGACGGGCACGTTTCAGCAAGTAACGGATCTCAGCCAGATCTTCGCCTGAAAACAGATCCTCGAGCAGCTTGGCGCGGGCAACCACCTCGGCGGGAAAGATGCCGAAGGATGCACGATTAACGTGCTCAATTCGTTCGTCAGTGGTAAGAGAGATCACGCCTGTTGGAATGCTTTGGAGGATTGCTTCCGTATACCGTCTGCGCGCCTCCAACTCACGAGCGCTGCGGTCCAATTCGTTCGTCATTTCGTTAAATGCCCGCACCAAAGTGGCAAGTTCGTCGATAGCGTTAACCCGGACACGATAAGACAGGTTCCCCCGCCGGACTTCGTGCGCTCCTCCCAGCAAGGCAGAAATGGGAATGGCAATCTGCTTTGACAGAACCTGTGCGGACCAGGCAGCAAAGAAAAGCACAAACAGGGCAATAAGGCAAATCAATTGAAAGTACCTTTCCTGATAAAATTTGCGGCGTCCTGTTTGCAACTCGCGTTGGCGACTTACTTCTTGGGCGAAAGTACCTTCAGCGACTGACAGATCTCCGTTCAACGCGGCAGCCACAAAGATCCGGCCTAGTTTCTGACCTCCATCAGTAACGTCGGAAGCGGCATGCAGCAGGGCGGCATCAGTTTTGCTGAAGTTTTGGTAAAGCAATATGGGAACACCAGCCGTTCGGTGCAGCACTAATTGCCGGATGCCATGTTCCCCGGCGATTTTCTTAAATAGTTCAGCATCCACCTGACCGGTTTGAGCAGCCAAACGAGTTTGCGGAAGAAGGCTGATCCAGTCTGTTTCCGCTTCCACACGCTCCTGCGCTTCCCTCTGATAAAGACTGTTGAGGCGTTGCAGGGCAGTCGTGCTGAACCAAGTATCAAGATGCCGATTCAGCACAAAAACGCTAAACAGGACAGAGAACAACACCGGAGCGAGGGTAAGAGCGAGCGCTCCGAACAGCATTTTGGAGCGTATGCGCGAACCTTCTTTGTTGCGATGCCGGTCGATGTATACCTTCACGCCGGCCCGGAACAGCATGAATCCTACCAAGACGGTAAGCAAAAAGATAATGGTTGAAACTGACCAGAGTAGGGTTGTTTCGCTGGCGCTGGAGGGTAAGTAGGAAATGCGGAACGAGCCTTGCCAGATCAGCAAAACCAGCAGAATGACAAAGCCTAAGACAGCTGCGAGGGAGGTAAAGCGTCGGCGCACAACACTGCCATGGTAGCGAAAAGGAAGGGAAAGCCGCAGCGGGTAAGAAGCTGCGGCTCCTCAAAGAAGGAAAGCTCCTGGCGGAAAGTTCACACTTCCGCTAGGCAGTTCGGATGCGTTTACCTAGCCTGCAATCGTTCCGGGACGGCTTTGTGTCCGGAATTCATATTGTTGAATCTGCAAGGCTAAATGCCCTTTATTGTGGCGCGTCACACGGCCGCGCGCTACCAAATTCAGCAAACATTTCTCATTTAACTGGGCTGGCCAACTGATAGAAACTTCCAGACGGGTCCCCACTGGAAGATCATGATCCGAGGTGAAAAGCACTCCAGAACTGCTGATGTTCAGAGTTCTTCCATTACCAGCCAATATTTCCGCGCGTTGATTGAGCGTTTTGTAGCGAACTTCACGCTCGATGGGAAAGCGGCTCGACTTTCTCCGTTCGCTATTGGTCGATGCTAGAACATCCAAGCGGTTTCCTAGAGTTAGTACATTTTCGGACACAGTTCAGTCATACTCCGATCTTTAAGCTTACACAATGCAATATACATACCTAATCGGCTGTACTCGCAATTTTCTTGCGCATATTTTTTAGCCATTGCATTCTTTCTTGCAATTTTTGTTCAAAACCCCGATTAGTTGGTTTATAAAAACTACTCTCTACCAAGGCGTCCGGAAGACAGGGCATGTCGGTTACAGCATTCTCTTTTAGGTGCGCATGCTGATAACCCTTTCCATAATCCATTTGTTTCATGAGATCCGTTGGTGCGTTCCGTAAGTGGAGTGGCACTGAAAATGCTGGGCTCGTCTCAAACAGAGAGTTCACGTTGTTAAACGCCTGGTAGACAGCATCGGATTTAGGGGCAAGAGCCAAGTAAATAGTGAGCTGTACCAAGGCTAAATCTCCTTCCGGTATTCCTAGGAAATGTACGGTTTGCATGCAGGCAATTGCCTGCTCGACAGCCTTCGGGTCAGCCAGCCCGACATCCTCAATAGCGATCCGGGTAAGCCTTCGTGCTAAGTAGAGCCGGTCTTCACCGGCTTTCAGCATACGAGCTAGCCAATAGATTGCCGCGTCCGGGTCGCTGGACCGTACGGACTT
Organism: Acidobacteriaceae bacterium; assembly: GCA_019239585.1. Taxonomy (GTDB): domain Bacteria; phylum Acidobacteriota; class Terriglobia; order Bryobacterales; family Bryobacteraceae; genus Bog-105. Next base: position 2,134 of record JAFAZU010000709.1, on the reverse strand, counting down.
GTGCAGAGCTGAAATCAGATTATAGTGTTCTTCGCCTGCTTTGTCATAAAGAAGCACCTTGCGCTGTAAAGCGTCCGCTACTGCTTCTTGGCCAATGATGCCGTCCTGTGCTGCCTGGGACGCAAGCTCCAGGATATTTAAGGCGGAACGGGCATCTCCGTCCGAAGCAATGGCAATCTCCTCGAGTAATTGGTCGCTAATGCGCAGACGTAAATGGCCCAGGCCGCGCCCCGGTGTTTCCAAAGCACGCCGCAGCACGGTGAAGATTTCCGCCGTGGAAAGAGCTTGTAGGGGGTAAACCACCGTTCGTGAGAGCAGGGCCGAGATCACCTCGAACGAAGGATTTTCCGTTGTCGCGCCGATCAGCACGACATCCCCGCGTTCCACATAGGGCAGAAAGGCATCCTGCTGCGCCTTATTAAACCGATGAATCTCGTCCACGAACAATACTGTGCGCCGTCCCATGCGCCGGGCCTTCTCCGCGTCCGCCATCACGGCCTTAATTTCCTTTATGCCGCTCAGCACGGCGCTGAACGGGATGAAATCCGCGCGGCTCGTTTGCGCCATCAGCGACGCCAGCGTGGTTTTGCCTGATCCGGGCGGCCCCCAAAGAATTAGGGAGGTAAGATGCCCGCTCTCGATCTGTGTGCGAAGCGGCTTGCCGGGAGCCAGGATATGTTCCTGCCCAACGTACTCATCCAGGGTTTGCGGCCGCATCCGGTCCGCGAGCGGCCGGTCCGCATCTTCCGGCTGGTTTACGCTCATGGTGGTGAGCGGTGAGGTGTCAAACAGGCTCATACAGTTCTCTGCTTATAAGCCTCGAACAAAGCCAGAGAACATGCAACTGCTGCATTAAGCGATTCTACCCTCAAAGTCGGGATCGATACCGATTGCGCCTGGGCCAGCAGGTCTTTCGATATGCCAGCCCCCTCATTGCCGGTAATCAGACAGCAAGACCGGCTCAGATCAACCTCCGAGATCAACATCTGCCCTGTAGCCGTGAGCGCGTATGTTTGTATACGATTTTGAGTCGCTTCCCGAATGAAGTTTTTTGAATTTATTCCTTCTACAAAGGGGAGACGAAAGATCGATCCAGCCGACGCCCGCAGGAACTTGCCATTAGCGATACGCACAGATCCCTGGAGAAAGATGACGCCCGTTGCTCCAAATGCCTCAGCGGAACGTATGATCGTTCCGGCATTTCCAGGATCTTGAATTGCGTCCAGCGCCACCAGCAACGCCCGGCCTTGCCACACCTCAGTCGGAGACCACACGCGGGGACGCAGTAAGACCAATACTTCCTGCGCTGTTTCGGTAGACGCCACCGCCGCAAACGCCCGGCCTGAAACGCGTACGATCTCAGCCTTTGACGCACGGAGAAGTTCCCGGTATCGCTCAAAACCGTTTGCCGTAGTCAGTATCTTCTCCACGCTCCAGAAACTGTGAAGCGCTTCTTCGAGCAAATGTGGACCCTCGGCCACCACGAGTCCATCCTCCGTAGTCCTGCCGGTTGCGGCAGCCCTCCGCACGCTCTTGAGAAACGTATTCTGCGCACTCGTTAACTCCATTGACCTGTAGACTAAAATTAACCAAATTCGGTATAACCGTTCGAGTGCAGCCGCATGAAGCGCGCCATTGCAGGACTATGGGTACTGCTAGTGATCCTCATTTTAGGCTACCTGTTCTATGTAGCGAAACAGATTGAGCGCCAATCGAACGTGGACGAAGCTCAACACGCTGATGTAATTATTGTCCTCGGGGCTGCCGAATACCGCGGAAGGCCCTCGCCTGTTTTACGAGCGCGACTGAATCATGCGCTTCTGCTCTATCTGCGCGGATTAGCCCCTTATGTTATGACAACGGGCGGCGCTGGCGGTGATCCGGTATATACAGAAAGCGAAGTAGGACGTGCTTATCTGACACAGCACGGCGTACTCTCTGAGGCAATCCTGGTAGAACCCCAAGGCACCACCACGGCCCAGAGTCTGGAAGCAGCGGTCGCAATTATGGACCGCATGAATCTGCACACCTGCATTGTGGTCAGTGACGGCTATCACATCTACCGCGTGAAACGCCTGCTACAGAAGCACAACATACAAGTTTACGGCTCCCCGCGTCCTTCTATTGGGGTGCC
>JAFAZU010000703.1 GCA_019239585.1 Acidobacteriaceae bacterium | reverse complement strand
TTGCCTGACAGCCGAGCAATCACTTGATCTGTTTGATTTTCATGCTCAAAGGTGAATCGGGTAAACTCGCCAACCGTTTGGAGCGTGTTGTAATCAGCATCAGAAAAACCGGTCAAAGACCAAGGCCCGCTTGCCGCTTTGGAAAAGGTAGACAGTGGGCGAGGCTCCCAAACCGTCTCTGTGTAGCAGCTTGGCGCAGATAGTGGCTGTGGCCGCTCCCGCAATGTGAGGCCATTAAGATGCCCGGCGAGCTGGCCATTTTCATCGAGCAGTAATAAATCAAAGGTGGGAAAGTTGGTGTCACTATGAGAAGTGACCCAGGCGTAGCCCCGCGACGGCAACGGTTCGATCCACTGACATGTTTCTATCAAGAATGGCATGTAGATGCCTGTCTGACCGACATCAAAACTTCCGATAACAGTTTGAAAGGCACCTTCGAGAAAACGCTCCGGCGTTTGCGTGCTATTGCCCGGCAACACAATTCGTGACAGAAACCCCTGACCTACGGTTCTAAGCTCCTGAACCACACGTAACGAATGTCCATAGCAAATACCTCGGTCTGCAAAACGTTTATAAAATTCTTCCTGCAGGACGGAAGTTGTCCCAGCTTGCCACCAGTCACTCACCGGGTAGTACTCTCTCGGCAAAGTGGACTGCGCCTCCCAAAGCACACGTCCTTGTGCACAGATCTTGTTCCCACCTCTGACCAGTTTGGCGGTGGCTTCCGTTTCGGCCTTTACTTCGAACTGAATGCTAAAGCTTTCTTCCTGTACGGGTGCGAGCCAGACAAATTGGCTCAGTCCGGCGATGGGACGGTTCGGAAATAACCTGCGTGCTTCGGCCATGGTTGCGGCTAAGCTGATCACGCCAGGTAAAATTGCCTCGCTTCCAATCTGGTGATCTTGAAGCAGAGAACAGTCGGCGTGCCATTCCGTACTTAATACCTGGGGATGGACTACTTGTAAAGACGCATGGCGCACAGGCAGTGAAAATAACTGCCGTTTAAAAGGATAAGGAGGAAGCAGGCGTTCACGCTGTCTGGGTAAGCCACCACGATTACGGTGGTAAAGATCTCGCCAGTTGATAGCTCTTCCGCTTACCCAGGCTTGTGCTAATCCTTGCCAGTTGTTACTCCGAAACAGCTCATTCAGATCGATGTTTCTAATCTCTGTTGCTGCAGAACGTACGATCAACCCTGGCGCGGTTTGCCCGTCTGCTAAAGCCTTTAGTTGTCCGTAAAGTTCCTGTGCTGTTCCGGCTATGCAGGCAGCGCGAATGACAAACGCCTCACGATCGCACTGAAATGTTGCCGCAATTGCAGCAATATCAGCTTGCATCTCGATCGATGGCCGCAACTTCGAACAGAGCTCAGCTACTGTACCCGAAGCAAGCAGATCTCCAGCAGAAATCGAAACTCTTAACTCTTGTGTGAACTGGCGGGCAGCTACCACGAGGTAATGCGTATCCCACCCGAGATCCGCAACCGGTGTGTCATCGCTTATTTCACTCACCGGCAATGCGAGCACGTCTGATAATATTTTTTTGACGGGCTGAGTACCAGCCTTACGCGCTGGTCGGCCACCCAAATAGTCTGCCAATTCTTGGGCTAAACGCCGCAAATCTTCTTCGTCCCGTGCCGAGAGAGGAATCAGAAAAGGACCCTTTTCGTCTGCATACTTAACCGGCAGGAAAGACGATTCTGTAACGAGAACATGAGCGTTCGTACCGCTATAGCCAAATGAGTTAATTCCTGCTACCCGCACTTCTCCATTCGGCTCCCAGGACTGCAATTCACGATTGATGTAGAAAGCAGATTCATTTATTTGAAGGAGCGGATTGATGGAGTCGACATGCAAAGAGGGCGGAATCTGTTTGTGACGCAGCGCTAATAGGACCTTGATCAGTCCTACAACTCCGGCTGCTGCTGAAGTGTGCCCGATGTTGCTTTTGACGGCTCCTAAAGCGCAGCGTTCTCGCTCTTTATGTGCCCGTTGGTATGCCTGCTGGATTGCCTGTACCTCGACGGGGTCGCCTAATCGTGTGCCTGTGCCGTGACACTCAATATAGCTAATTGATGATGCGCTTCGGCCCGCTTGCCGAAGCACAGATTGCTCCAGTTCCCGTTGCGCGTCTCCATTTGGCGCCGTGATGCCGTTTGTAGTGCCGTCCTGGTTGGTTCCCGTGCCTTCAATCACGCCATAGATAATGTCGCCGTCTCTTTGCGCATCTGAAAGCCGCTTAAGCACCACTGCTGCGGCCGCTTCGCCCACGACAATACCATCTGCTTGCGCATCGAAAGCACGACACTTTCCAGTGGGTGAAAGCATCCCGGCCTTACTCATCATGATGAATGGCTGTTCATCAAGGTACAAGGAAACACCTCCAGCCAACATCAAATCCGTTTCGCGGCTACGTAAACTCTGGCATGCTAAATGAACTCCAACCAGCGACGAAGAGCAAGCGGTGTTGATTGAAACAGCCAGCCCTTTAAGATTGAGGAAGTAAGCGATACGCGCCGCAAGAATAGAAGGCGCGTTGCCCAGCATCCCTTGTGCAACACGGGTGGGATTTGCACAAACGTCAAGTCTCTGGCCAAAATCGCTTTCAAGAACGCCAGCCATTACACCACAGCGAGCGCCCTGCACGCGTTCACCCGTATAACCCGCATCCTCCAGCGCTTGCCAGCAGATTTGCAGAAACAGCCGTTGTTGCGGGTCCATCACTTCGGCATCAGCAGGAGTGATCCGAAAGAAAGCAGGATCAAATTCAGTGGCACCCTCTAGAAATCCACCCCATCGGGAGTATGTGCGTCCGACGGATGTAGGAACAGGATCGAAATACTCGCGCCAATTCCAGCGCTCGCCAGGAACTTCGCAAACTGCGTCATATCCGGTTGCCAGATTGCGCCAGAACTCTCCTACATTGCGTGCGCCTGGAAATCTTCCCGCCATCCCAATCACGGCAATTGGCTCGAACTCCGGCAATGCAGAAGGCGGTGCAATAGCCGGACTGGTTGTTGTGTTGAGTAAACTGCCTGGGACATGTGCGCTCAGTGCGCGCAGTGTAGGAGCAGAGTAAAGTACAGGTACTTCCAGTTGGAGGCCAAGATTTTTATTGATGCGATCGAGCAGTCTCAATCCTATTAGCGAGTTCACGCCATAGTCACTAAATGGCTGATCAGGATCGAGGCGCTCCTTGGGAATCTGGAGAACTGCCGCAGCAATGCTGGTAACCCGTTCAAGAGCAGCGGTATCCTCTTCCTGCAATTCCGAGTAGCTGGCGGGATGCTGTAACTGCCTCAAATTCTCGGCTGCGAGTTCTGCGGAGTCCTGGCCCGTATCGCGTGTGATCTCCAAAATGGTATAGCGAATCAGCCCGTCTTCCAGCGCTTGGCCGAAGCGGTGCCAGCCTCGATGCTCGGCTTCGGTTTTACGGAACGCTTCGGCACGGGTAGAGAGAGCCTGTAAATGGGATTCGAAATCGGGGTCGTAGAGAAAATTTGCTATCTGTGGGGTGACATCAATAACCTGCTTTAGACAAAGCCCCTGCGTGCTCAGCACCTGGACCCACTCACTCTCGTTGCTTGTGAATTGACCCAGGTGCGAAGCGTGCAGAGGTGTTGCCGTGGTCGCGACACAATCAGTCAGAACAATGCGTCCACCCGGCGCCAGATGCCCAGCAATGTTTGAGAACAGCGCTTGTTTTTCACGGATGTGAAAAGTAACTTCAAAGCCGAAGATTAAGTCGTAGCTTCCAGGAAACGGAGCCGTAGCGCTGTCTGCGCAATGGATATCGCAACGACCAGTAAGCTTGTTCTGGTGAACAAGCTTTCGAGCAGCTGCAGCCTGCGCTGCTGAAATGGTGAAGCCATCTCCCGTAATCTTCGGGTGCTCGTTAAGCAGGCGAACAAGATCGATTCCGAAACCGCAACCAATATCCAGAACGCGCTTGACCTTTGTCCAGTCGATGCAGCGAAATGCCACTTGGCGCATTTCGCATTGCCGCTGTATGACAAGGTCACGCCACTCCGGATTCGCGGCTCCGTCGGCCATAGCCGAAAGCCAGTGAAATCCTGGAATCCGTTCGGGAAACGGGGCAAACGTGAGCATTAGAGGCTCATCAGCCACAGCCTTGGCAGTGATGTCGTAATAATCTGTTACCTGGTCTTTCGCCCGCGCATCGATCCAACAGCGGACTCGCTCGAAGGGATAGTGAGGCAGTGATAACCGAACGGGTATTTCTTGGCTGTAAAAACGTCGCCAATCTAGTCGTGCGCCTTTCAGCCAAAGCGAAACCGCATTTCTTAAGTCACAAGAAGTGGACGCTTCATCTGGCACAACTACCCTGCCAACGCGACTGCGAATCAACCGGCCTTCTCGTAATGCGGCCCGGAGTTCGTCAACGGTGCTTACCACAATGGCAGCACGTTCTGAAAATTCCTCCCGTCCACTCTGCAATGTCCATGCCATTGCCGGGAGTGAAACGTCTGAATGGCGGTCCAGGTAGTCCGCCAACTGCTGCTCTACGCGATGGAGCTGCACACTCGATGGTGCTGAGAGCACAACCGCGTATTCACCACCGGGCTGTAGAATTTTGCGAGGAGGCGACTCTTCGACTATGAGATACGCGTTGAGACCTCCCGCACCAAATGAACCCAAACCGGCGCGTCGCTTGCCGTTATTAACTGCCCAAGTTTCAAGCTTCTCCGGAAGGTGAAGGTCAGAATCCGTCAATTGGAGTTCTTGATGCCGCTTTTTCGCCACCCTCACCGGCGCAAAGCAGCCGTGCTTCATCTGCAGCAGCACTTTGGTGAGTGCGGCCATACCGGAAGCTGCTTCTAAATGTCCGATATTCGGTTTAAGTGAACCGAACGCGGCGTCCGAAAACAAACTTCGCAGAGCATTAATCTCTAAAGTGTCTGTACCTGCCGCGCCTGTCGCCTGCAGTTCCAGATATTGAACAGCGGAGGAGTCGAGGCCGGCACAACTCAAAGTCTCAGAGATTACTGCTTTTTCGGCCGCTGCAGACGGTGCCAGAAATCCGTTACTTCGTCCTTTATGCCGGACTTTGATCCCGCGAATAACGCCATGTATGGGGTCCTGATCACGCAGTGCTGCTGTGAAAGGTTTGAGCAGTACGGAACCTACTCCCTCACCGGGAATAAACCCCTCTGCTTCAGCAGCAAACAAGCCAGCAGCTTCTCGCGCCAGCAGCTTGCCCTGGCACATACGCTTATACTTTGCCGGATGAAGATAAAGATTTACGCTGGACGCCAGAGCCGCTTCACATTCGCCTCTCTTGAGGCTGTCGCAAGCTAACTGTATAGCGACGAGAGCTGATGAGCAGGCTGTATCGATTGTCAGACTGGGCCCCTGCCAATCCATAACGTAAGAGATACGATTGGCGAAAGAGTAAGTAGCCGTATCAGGCGCCATAACTCCGTCCGAATCCTGGGCCTCTGCGGCTACTAGCGGATAGGTGTTTGTTGTTGCTCCAACAAAAACGCCGATGGAGTGACCACGGCAGTTCTGCCGGGCGTAGCCGGCATCTTCAAGGCATGCCCAGGCACTTTCGAGCAGGAGCCGTTCTTCCGGAGTGATTTGCGCTGCCTCTACCGGCGTAATGCCAAAAAACAAAGGGTCGAATTGATCTACGCCATCAAGAAAGGCGCCAGCTTGGCAATACACACCCTCCGTCTGCGTCGACCACCGTGTCGGTGGTACGGATTTGATACTGCTGCGGCCCTCTTGCAGCAGTTTCCAGAACTCATCCAGATTTTCTGCACCGGGATAACGGCCATGCAAGCCGATAATGGCGATGTCTTCGCTTTCGGTGTTAACAATAGGTAAGGCGGACGAGGGCGGTTCAGGTTGCTCTGGAGTAGTGACCTGTCTGTCGACTTCCAATGTTCCGAGGTAAGTTGCTACAGCGCTGAGAGTGGGATATTCCCAAAGCAGTGTGCTTGGCAACGCCCCTGTTTCA
>JAFAZU010000701.1 GCA_019239585.1 Acidobacteriaceae bacterium | reverse complement strand
ACGGCGCATTTCCAGCACATGTATTGGCGCAACATGGAGCCGGCATCTTTTACTAACAAGCCTTCGGCCGCTGATCAAGAGGAGTATCATTCGGCCATTTTGTTCGGTTATCAGCAGATGGACGAGCTGGTAGGAAAATGCCTGGCGCTGGCCGATGAGAACACAATCATCGTATTCGCCTCTGCACTGGGCCAACAGCCGTGCCTCAAGTATGAGGACACTGGCGGCAAGGTGTTTTACCGGCCTAACGACCCCGAAAAGCTATTCCGGTTTGCCGGCATGAAACCGGGTGGTCAGTACGCGCCGGTTATGTCTGAGCAGTTTCGTGTTTACATGGATTCGGAATCCGAAGCGCAAGACGCCAGCGCGAAATTGGGAGCGTTGAGGATGGATGGCCACGAGATAATGCTGTCCCGGCAAGCGGGTAATGAAGTGTTCGCCGGTTGCAAAGTCTTCGAGCGCGTTGCTCCCCATGCCGTCGTAACGTCCGGTACGGGCGCTTCAACAAAGTTCTACGACCTGTTCTACAACTGCAATCTGGTGAAAAGCGGCATGCATCACCCGGATGGCATGTTTTGGGTGCGCACACCCGAACATGTTCACACGGTGCAGGACGGCAAAACTCCTTTAGACCGGGTCGCGCCGACGGTGCTGGCATTAATGGGCGTGCCGCAGCCGTCCTTTATGAAAGCCGAGCCTTTACTGCTCGAAAAGTCCGTGCTTGCTGCCGCGTTATGAGGTGCAGTCGTTTGTTCTTACCTGGCGCTGCCGGCAAGCTCAGCCTTGGGCGGCAGCGTCACGACCGCTCCCCAGAACTGGTAGCAAATTGCAATGAATTTGAGAAACTGGAATAAATCGTTCGGCTTGCGGATGTAACAGTTCGCGTGCAACTCGTAAGCCTCTCGTATCTCCCTAGGATCATCCGAACCGGAAACTACTACTACCGGTGTTGCTTTCAGGCGCGGCGTTGCTTTCAGTTCGGCTAGCACTTCCAATCCCGACTTCTTCGGCAAATGCAGATCTAGGAAAATAATATCGGGCAGCGGAGCATCGGCATAGGCCGCTTCGCGCCGGAGAAGCGCCAGTGCCTCATCACCATCGGGAATCGAGCGTACGCCTTCATGGATACCGGCTTCGCGAAATGCTTCTCTGGTCAAGCGGGCAGCTGCAGGATCATTCTCGATAATCAGAATTTCAAATCTTTCCGTGTTATCTCGTTCAAAATATCCGTCTTGCATTGCTAGGCACCACCTCTGTATAATTCTGAAGCCCCTGATGCTCCGGCATTATTGTTTATCCCTACTCTTAGGCATCTTAACAATCTTTGCGGCTGTCATGCTGCTCGGGTCCTGTTCGGAAGGAAGGGAGAAACAGCACACTGCCCTTCACATTCAGTCAGTGCAAATACCGGCTCAGCTTCAACTCGCAACCACTGACCGGTTTCAAGACGGCACGCCGGATTTTTTGCGGCTCGACGAGGAAGCCGATCAGTCTGCCTTTCGCCGCTGGTTTACCTTTCTCGCCGAAATTCAGTATTTTACGCCCGCTGCGGACCGGCCCGCTGAAATTGGGGACTGCTCCGCGCTGCTCCGCTACGCTTATCGCGAGGCTCTGCGCCGTCACGATACCCTTTGGTGCGGCGAGTCGCGTCTTCCGTTGATCCCTGCTCTTCCCTCAGTCGAAAAATACAGGTATCCGCAAACACCTTTAGGCGCAAACCTGTTCCGCCTTTGTGCCGGACCGTTTGTACCCTCCGATCTCCACAACGAATCTTTCGGCCAGTTTGCGAATGCCGAAACGCTCCAAAAGTTCAACACGTTTTTTGTCAGCCGCGATATTACGCGCGCCCGTCCGGGCGACCTGCTTTTTTACCGCCGCCGGACGGAACACGTCCCATTTCACAGCATGATTTTCCTGGGCCGCAGCCAGATTACGCGGGGAAATGCAAACTATCTCGTCTATGACACTGGCCCGGATGGTACTCAAGCAGGCGAGATCCGACGTCGATCACTCGAAGAGCTCTTGAACTATCCTGATCCGCAATGGCAACCTAAATGGACGAACCCGCAGTTTCTCGGTGTTTTTCGCTGGAACATTCTCCGGACAACTTTATGAGGATCTTACGTATCCTGCCTCGAACCCCCGTTGCCCTCGCGCTGCGCTTGGCCTTTGCGCTG
>JAFAZU010000656.1 GCA_019239585.1 Acidobacteriaceae bacterium | reverse complement strand
AAATGCACCACCGCCGCAATCTCTTCCGGCGTTCCGGTCCTCCGCATGGGAATGCGCTCGGTCATGTAGGCGATTCGCTCCGGCGTTAACTGCTCCAGTATGGGCGTCTGCACCACCGCCGGAGATACCGCATTCACGCAGATGCCGTCCGTTGCCAGTTCTTTGCCCAGGGATTTGGTTAAGCCAATCACCGCCGCTTTCGTCGCCGAGTAGGGCATCATATGAGGATTGCCTTCCTTGCCGGCGATCGAGGCTATGTTGACAATCCGTCCATACCCGCGACCGCGCATATGCGGGACCACGAGGCGGCACCAGTAGAAGATGCTGCTCAGATTCACAGCAATGATCTTTTGCCAGTCCTCATCTGTTTGCTCCCACGTCGGAGCGGATCGACCGGCAATTCCTGCATTGTTCACCAGAATATCGATACGGCCGGTACGACCGAGAATCTGCTCTACAGCGGCCTGGACCTGTTCTTTGGCAGAAACATCAGCCCCCAATGCAAAAGACCCTTTACCAAGCGAAGCCGCCATGGCTCCGGCCCCTTCAATATTGAGATCAACCACCGCAATTTTCGCGCCGGCGCTCGCTAACCGTCGCGCAATGGCTGCTCCGATGCCCGTTGCCGCTCCTGTCACAACAGCGGTTTGACCGTCTAAATCAAACATCTAGCTCAGGACACCGTCCCGATACATGCTGACCGAGGCAGTCTGCACGTTACGCTTCCAGTCTTCCAGTTGCGGTCCTTTGAAGGGCGCTGCCTTTTCCCGAAGCTGGGCCATTTGCGCTTCGCTCAATGGCTTGAACTGCTGGGCAATCCGAACATCATCCTCCAATTGCCCGACCGTCGTACACCCAAGCGCCAGGCAGTGTATCGGCAGGCTCAGCACATAGGAGAGGCAATCTTTCAAATGCATGTTTTGGAGAAGCTTGGCGTTCGCCGTGCTTTTCATTCCCTGAATCCCCATGCCGCGCCCGACAGCGACGGGCAGAACGTTTTTTTCAAAGCTCAAGTAGGACGGGTCAGCCGCATGCAGCGGCATTAGGATCGTGTCGTATTTGTCGTAGTTCTTCAGCATTGCCAGGTGAACGTCCGGGTCATGGTGACCCGTGAAGCCGATGAAGCGGCACTTACCGGCCTTCTTCGCTGCCTCAAAAGCCTCGATCGCTCCGCCGGAGGCGAAGATCTGACGGACCTCGTCCATGCTCCCCACCTGGTGAATTTGCCACAGGTCCACATAGTCGGTCTTTAACGTGCGCAGCGATTTCTCCAGATCGGCTTCCGCTCCCTGACGCGAGCGCTCCGGCGATTTCGTAGTCAAAAAGATATGCTTGCGAAAAGGCGGCAGAACTTCTCCGTACACTTCTTCGGATTTGCCGTTCCAATAGATGCGGGCCGTGTCGAAGTAATTGATGCCCAGCTCATAGGCCCGCCGCGTAATAGCCTTCGCATCCTCAAACGTGCATAGAGGGAATCGGCCCCCGGCTTGGCCGATGATCGTGAGCTTTTCCCCGGTTTTTCCGAAAACACGTTTGGGAATATCTCCGGGTTTCACGGGATTGGTTTGTGAATTTTGGCCGTAAGCCGTGATCCCGGCTAAGGCGGAACTGGTGAGAAAAGTCCTGCGTCGCATAGAAACTCCTCCTTGTTAAACCGTCTCGAAATCCCACCCGAAACCAGGCTGATCCGAAGGACGCGTGTAAATGCCTTCCGGCCCCCGTGTTATTAGATTATCTTCTTCCCAGCGCTGATAAACTTCACGAGGACCACCCGGCGGAGGCATGAACATCTCCGCCCACGGCGCGTTCGGGGTCGCCATCACAAAATGAAGGCAATCGGAGACGCCGCCCACATGCGGAATCACCGAGATATCATAGGCCGCCGCCAGCGCCGCAATCTTTCTCAATTCGGTCAGACCGCCGCACCAGTGAATGTCGGGTTGCCAGATCTCGGCTCCGTTATGTTCCAAAAGGTTTCGGAACTCATACCGGCCGTAGACGTGTTCGCCGGTTGCAATTCGCGTGGATTTGATTTCGGCGCGTAATCGGCCAAAGCCCTCGAAATCATACGGTGGCAGACATTCTTCCATCCAGTAAATGCGATAGGGAGCCAGCATCTCGGCCATTTCGATGGTGTACCGCTCCGTCCAGGACATCCAGCAATCGAGCATGATATCGCCGTCAGGACCAAGGAGATCACGGGTGCGCTTGACCAACGCCTCGTTGACCTTCATCCCTTCGCGTCCGTCCGCCGGACCTTTAGGAATCGCCAGCTTCAGCCGCTTAAATCCAAACCGAAGGTGTTGTTCAATGTCGTTCGCGGTGCAATAGGCAGGGACCCGCTCCTTCGTTGCGCCCCCGATCAGCTTGTAAACGGGCATGCCGAGAGACTTACCGATCAGATCCCAGAGCGCGAGGTCCACTCCGCTGATTGCATGCACCGTCACGCCCGTACGGCCGTAAGACTCTGTGGAGCGCCACAGAATGTCCCAGATCCGCTCCACATTGAAAGGATCTTCTCCGATCAGCAGCTTGACCAGATGCTCCTCGACAACCGTTCCGCCGCCCGGTCCTCCGCTGCCGTATCCTTTCACGCCTTTATCCGTTGCAACTTCTACTGTAAAAGTCGGCACCTTGCCGGGATCAGGCAGAAACAAGGACCGCATCGCCTTATACTCCGGATAAATGGACATCGGGCTGGCCACCTCGACGCCGCTTACCGACCAGGAGTTCGGCGCAGGCTGGTAGCTCGGCACGGGACGTTTCGGACGAGTTTGGACCAGCCGCACGCTCGTAATTTTCATCCTGCTCTTTTCC
>JAFAZU010000595.1 GCA_019239585.1 Acidobacteriaceae bacterium | reverse complement strand
ACGGTTCATCGCCGCGCTTTGCCGGTGCTGTCCGTCCAGGGCCAGCGTATCGGCGGCCAGCGCCATACCGTGATAATAGATGATACCCGCCGCTAACGCTCCCTGGGCCAGCTCATCTCCTACCGACTCAATCAAGTTGCCCAGCACGTGCAAACCAACCTGTCCCACCGTAAGGGCCATCGTTGCCCCCAGCTCCAGGCTCTTTGTCGCCATGCCCAGCAAACCGCTGTGCTGAAGGTTTAAAGCTTCATCTAAGTCGATGTCGCTTTCAGATAGGTGTGTAGCAGTAGCCTCGGCTAAATCGCCTGCGGCATAAAGCCCCATTCCCGCCTTTTTAATCATCAGATTGAGCGCCAGCGAGTCCTGCCGGTTCAAGTAACTGTTGATGAAAAGGCTTGCGCCGCACCTCTGAATCAGCAGTCTCCAGGCATGTGAAGATGGACGCTTGCCAAGGCGCGATAAAACATGCAGTTGCAACTCCAGGGCCGCCGCAAAAATTGTGAACAGATCCAAATATTGATTGCTGCTGATACCAACTGTCAGACCGGTTGTCAATGCGCGCTCGGCAATATCTTTTTCTAACTCCGCCAGTACCCATTCTGCCCGGTCCTCATATTTCGTGGACGAATCTTTCAGAGGTTGATGCACGGCCCATGAATCCGATTTCAGGAGCGCCGACAAATACTCACTACAACCCTCTCTCTGCGAATGGCTGGCGCGAAGAGGCAGATGACGCCAGCGCGAGTACCGGGAGCGCTCCCGTACATCCGGCCAAACCCGTTGCAGCCGCCGAAGCCAGACACGCCGGTACCATCCATAGACCATGATGGCGCAAAGGACGCAAATGGCCGGTCCCGCTGCAATGACGGACAGCATAAACCAGTCCGGCCCCTGCGACGGAGCAAGGAGGCCAAAACTAGCTCGTAACCGTTCCGCAAAAGCTAAAGCATAGTGGTAAAGAAACAACACATACCCGGAGAGTAAAACCAGCAGTCCGGCAGCAGCGCCCCACAGCAGACCAGAGATCAAAAACTGTCCACGCCGCCGCAAGCCCGCCAGAGCAGGAGCGTCGGGGTCAGATAAAACATTCGAATCCATAAACAATCGATGCGAGCCGTGAACGAAACGACCGGGCTCCTCTACAATCATTGCAGTTATTGTCAGGCTTGAAATAAATATGAGTGTTTGGTCAGTACAAGCTGCAAGGGCGTTTTAGCGAAACGCTAAGCTGGACTTTATCCATTAAGTCGCGCAGTAGTTTCAAGCGATAATCCAACTTACTGATTTTGTCTCTGAAAAATGCGGCATTGGAACGCTTCCAGCGCGAGTGCCGGCATACCTGCTTCTCCCGCTGGAAAGTTTGGAAGCTCGATTTCTTTCCAATATCCTGCCTGCGCTTCCACCGTGCCCCGAAAAGTCGTATTGGAGAGATTGACAGCAATAAGCAATTCTTCCTCACCCAAACGGCGGAGATAAGTCAACACGTGCTGCTCATCCGAATTATGCAGCCATATCAGTTGCCCGCCCACCAGCGCGGGATGCTGTTTACGGATCGGAATCATAGTGGCGTAGAATTTGGCAAACTGCGGCCGCTCTTCTGACATTTGCCAAAATATTTTTAAGTCCTCAAATAAAGCAGGCGCGCGGGATTCCGTAGAATCTCCGGTTTCCATTCCGTTGTAGAGCAGCGGCACGCCATCGAGTGTAAACATCAGCGCCGATGCCGCGAGCGCTCCCGTTAATCCGTATCGCGTCACCGCCCGCAGTTCGTCGTGGTCGTCCGTGATACGCATGTGCAACGCGCCTTTCGGGAACAGCAGCTTCTGCTGCTCAATAGTGGTACGCACTGCGCTTGCGGGCTCGCCGCCCATCATTACATGATTCAGAGTCGTCATCAGCGGCCAGGAGTAATCCAGATCGAAGGCGCTTCGAAGCAAATCGGGCTTTGAGGCTTCCGCCAGCATCATGATATCGGGCTTAATGCGCTCCATTTCCGTGCGCGCCCCCTCCCAAAAGTCTGTCGGAACCTCACCGGCGACATCGCAGCGATAGCCATCCAAATCAAAGTTTTTGATCCAGTAAACCAGCATGTCGGTCATGTAGCGGCGCAGCTTCGGGTTCGAATAGTCAAGGGCCGCCACATCGGTCCAGTCGTAGGGATACGTAATGTGGCCGTTCTTGTCATGTTTATAAAAATCGGGATGAGCCATCATCACGCTATCCCAAGACGTGTGATTAGCCACAATATCGATAACGACCTTCATCTGGCGCCGGTGAGCCTCCTGCACCAACTGTCGCAAATCGTCCTTGTTGCCGTATGCCGAATTGATCGCGTAATAATCACGAACTGCGTAGGGGCTGCCGATTGTACCTTTTTTCTTCAATTGCCCAAGTGGATGAATAGGCATGAGCCAGACAACAGTAACGCCGAGACTCTTCAGGTCATCGAGCCGTTTGGTAATACCCTGAAAATTCCCTTCCGGTGAATAGGAACGTTCAAAGACCTCGTAGATGACACCCGATTTCAGCCACGCCGGTGATGGCCGTGCAGGTTGCGAAGAAATGTCCGCACGGGCCTGCTGAGCAGATAATCGAGGGGCAAAAGCAAGGACAGCGCTCAGGAGGGTACACGCAAAATGCAGCTTCTGCTTCATGATTCCGTGATTTTACTTTATGGGAATCTTGAACAGGTAGAGATGAATTTGTGCATTCGGCTACTAAACTTCTGTGGGGTGCGGTCGTCTAATAAAATCCCGGACCATGACTACCCATCCGGCAACTGGCCGAGCCGCGCCCCACTACCCATTCCCAGGATCATTCTTATTTTGCAGATACGCAAGCCTGATAGTCGCTGATAGTGCTGTGTCCAGATGCGCAATGCAATGCCCAAAAATTTTGGTCCGTAATACTGCCGCCCTCCGGATGGGAAACTGAATAAAAAGCGGTCCACCGCTTCCGCACTCCGGGAGATACGTCAATGCGCCGGTACAACTTCTCGAAATTCTTATAATTGAGTTGGTGAAAGCCCCACAATTGATCGAAGCTGTACTCAAGTTTCCACTCCGGCCCAGTGCCGTCTCCCGTCGTGAGGAGATTACTGAGGTAATAAGTTGCTTCATCGGTCAAAGTGCCGTTTCTTTGAAATTGCACCACGCGGAATGCCGGATTCTGATTGACGTTGGGACTCAGGCCGGGCGTAATCAGCACCAAACTCCGGTACGGCGTAGATGCGGCAAGCAAACGAAAATCATCCATGTGCGTATGACCTGCTAGATTCACTGCAATCGTTTCGTGATAACGGGACAGAAGACGGTCAAACTCTTCCGCATATTGCGCTTTCCAGAAAGGCACAGCCATATCAGCGTGGCGGGTCGTTGCAAACCCGTCAATGCCGGGAGGAATGTGATAAATCAGCCAAACCTTTTCGTGATTTTGCTTAGCCTTCGACAGTTCAGCATCGAGCCAGGAAAGGAGTTCTTCTCCAGGATCGCCAGGCGTATCGCCGCAAGCATTACGATACCGGGCGGAAAAGAGCACGGTATTGACAGCAATGATTCGATAATGCCGCAAGGAGGGATGAGGTACGCTATACACTCCATATTTCATCCAGTCAGGCAGGGAAGAAGCAGGTGTTTTCAGCAAATCCGCCATGACCGGAAGCGTGCCGCGCAAGAACTCGCCATCAGGCTGAAGCGAATAATCACCACAATCGGAGTCGTTATTTCCCAAGGTGATGAAGACCGGCTGAGAAGGAGCAATCTGCTTCAATTGGGAAG
>JAFAZU010000518.1 GCA_019239585.1 Acidobacteriaceae bacterium | reverse complement strand
CAGGGGAAAGAAACTGTGAAATTCCTCCACCGTCATCCAACTGGTCTGTCCCAGGTCCCGCCCGTAGGTCTCTTGCCGGACCTCCCGGTACACCTCGGCAGAGCATCCGGCGTAAGACAAATCGTACAGATCAACGGGGCTGGGCATCGGAAGATTTCAAAGAATTTGAGGCACAAAAGCGCACATGCACCCGGCTATCGGGCGACACCGCCTGGAAGCAGTAATTGTATACGCACGCCTGCAGCGTCAGTCAGCACGATAAACCTGAAGTTCCGCTGGTAGTTCGGAGGCATTCGATCACCAACACCTCAATTTCAATCTTTGTAAAAGCACACGAACTGTATCGCACTCATGCCAACCCCTCCGAGTCCACGTCAGAGCCGCGAACGCAGGGACTGGGTTCAAGTGAATCGAAACCCGCCATTATTTCTGTTGCTGCTCTTGCGGATCGACCTGCTGCGGACCCAGAACGCCTGCCTGGACATTATGAGTCAATTGACGGGCCTGCTCAGAGGTTTGTTTGTAGACTGCGAACTCTTTGTCCGCTTCATCCTTATTGCCCGAGCGCCGCAGAGCAATCGCCAGATGATAATGCACGGCGGGATTGCCGGGTTGCAGCTTCGCCGCGTGTTGCAACGGCTCGATAGCTTGCGCAGGCTTATCAGCGGCCGTTAACGACCGTCCCAAACCGATCAGCGCGTCCGCAAAACTGCTTTCGAGCTGCACGGCTTTTCCGAAGTGCTCGATGGCTTCCGGCCACTGATCCTGCTGACGCGCCATTTCACCGAGTACGTACTCAGCCCCGGCATTATGGGGATCGATACTCAGCTCTTCCGTAAATTCCTTCTTAGCATCCCCAAATGTGGTCGGCGTCTTAGGCTTGGAAAGAATCAGCCTGCCGATCCGGTAGTGAATACCCGGAAGTTTTGGATTCTTTTCGAGTATGGCGCGATACTCGGACATGGCGTCATCCCAGCGGCCTTGCGCTTCGAGAGCTTCTGCATTGAGTTGATGTACCTGATAGGCAGCGGGATTCGTGAACAGCAGATCCTGAGAAGCGCGGATCGAAAGGTCAGAGAAGACGTGAACGCTCAGGAACTGAACGGCGGGATCGCGCGGAAATTCACGGCGTAGCGCACGTAGAAAATCGAGCGCGTCGTCCACCTGATTGAGCAGCATGGCACAGCGCACACCGGCATTGCCGATCTCCATCTTAAGATCACGACTCAATGAGCGCGCTTTTTTCAGATGCGGGAGCGCTTCCGGACACGCGCCGGTTTGAGCAAGGCTCAAACCAAGTTTGGCTTCGCGCTCGGCGGGCGTTTGGGCCCGGGCGAGCGCGAACGCAAGGAGCACAATCGACAGGCAGCTCCATTTCATTATCTAGAAGTTATATTTTAAACCGAACTGGATATTCCTGGCCCCCTGTGCGCTGTTCAGCAAGCCGAGATTACTCCCCAAACTGTTGTTCGGAGAATTGAGAATCGGCGTGTTGGTCAAGTTGATCGACTCGGCTCTAAACTCGAGTTTCTGCCGCTCGGTAATGGTGAAAAACTTCGCCAGGCTGAGATCCAAGTTGTGCAGACCCGGCCCTCGAACCGTAGCCACACCGCAGGAACCGAAAGTGCCCGGTAGGGCCGGACCAAAGGCGCTCGGGTCGAACCACTGGTAACCGCCTGACGGCGAATTTTGTTTGCCGAAGATGTTCACCGGAGCGAGGCAGTTGGCGCGTGCTCCCCGTGAGTTCGTGCCGGAAGCGTCGCTTCCTGAGATGGTGATGGGGAAACCGGTATGCAGGCTAAGAATTCCGTTGATCTGCCATCCGCCAATCACGGCATCGGCTACCTTATTCATGTTGTTCCCGATTTTACGGCCTCGTCCGACAGGAATATCGTATGTGGCGTAGCTGGTGAGAACATGAGTCGCGTCGTAATAACAGGGACCCCATTCCGCTTTTTTGTCATAAAGGTTTTGCCAATACGGTGAGGTGGGAGTGGTCTGGCCGCCCCACGAGCCGTAGTACCCGCTCGAATCGGTCATGCATTTCGAATACGTATAGGCAACTGAGTATTCCAAACCGTTCCCCAGGCGCTTTAGCATTACCGCCTGCAAAGCGTTATAGCTTTGGTTGCCGTTCGTGTCCGTTCCCGAAATCTGGCTGATTTCGCTTTGAAGCGTAGGATTGCCTGACAAATAGGGGCTGTTCGCTATGGCGCCGCCAGGTAGAAGCTGCTTTTGTAAGTACGGCATCGGCACGGCCAGATGTGTCGTCCGCTGA
>JAFAZU010000407.1 GCA_019239585.1 Acidobacteriaceae bacterium | reverse complement strand
TCGATGGACCACCTGAAGGAGGGCATCGGCCTGCGCGGTTACGGGCAAAAGGACCCGCTGATCGAGTACAAGAAGGAATCTTTCACCATGTTCCAGGACATGATGGACCGGATTGAAGACGAAACGATCAAATTCCTTTTCTTCATGCGCGTTGAGTTCGGAGGACTGTCGCCGGACAGCGGTGATCTGCCTTTACCGTATCCAACCGATGATGACGATAATAACGGCGGTGATGGGTTGGAAGCGGAAGGCGAGCCCGAACTGGTAGCTGCCAGTGTGCAGGCGCAAGCTCAACAAAGGGAAGCACAACAATCCGTCCTTGACCTGACGCGGAACATCCAAAGAAAGAAAGACCGTGAATTGGCCGGCCTGCAGTTGACAGGTGGCGATGGAACTGCCGGAAACCAACCGGTGTCCAAAGGACCAAAAGTCGGTCGGAACGAAATGTGCCCATGCGGCAGTGGAAAGAAATACAAACGATGTTGCGGAGCCAACAGCTAACTCTCCTGCTCCTTGTTTCAATAAGCCCGCTCTGGAGCCAAAATGATTCGGCTCTTTGGAAGGAGTACGGCTTTGTCAACGACCAAACTGCGCGGGCGGGCAAGTTAAACGTACATTCCTATCAATTTAGGGATTTGACCGGCGCTTTAGCCGCTTGGGAGTCGATGCGCTCGCCAAACGCCCAGCTCTGCGATTTATCTCCAATTTGTTCCCGAACCGGTAACGACCTTCTCATCTCGACCGGTAATTATGTGTTGAGATTGACTGGTCCAGCGCCAACCAAAGCTGAAGTTGAGGCTGTCATTAATACTCTGCCTGACCGGCGTGAGACGAGTCTGCCAGCCATTCTGACATTTCTGCCGCAGGAGGGTTTAGTTCCGAATTCAACCCGGTACATACTGGGCCCTGAATCCCTAAAGGCATTTGCTCCGGAGTTGAACGAAACGATACCGGGCTTTGATCAGGGCGCGGAGGCGCAAGTTGCCGCTTATAAGTTGGCGAAGGAAGGTCCTGCGCATTTAGCTCTTTTCTACTATCCAACGCCGGAAATGGCTCGCTTGCATGCGACTGATTTCAAGGTTCATGCCGGTCAGCATGTTAAGCGTTCCGGCGTTCTCGTCGCCGTAATCTACGGCCCAGTAACGGACGATACGGCTGATACTCTGCTGAGCCGGGTGAGCTATGAAGCAAAAATCACTTGGAACGAAACACCTCCTCCAAGTCCTATTAAACCGCTCTATCAATTGCTGCTGAATATTCTCTATCTCAGCGTGATTCTATCCTGCCTATGTATTACTGCTGGTTTGATTTACGCGGGAATGAGAATCTACCGGCGCAGGTATGGAAGCCTTGAATCAGAAGAGTCCATGACGGTTTTGAACCTCTCTGGCGACTAGATTGAAATCGATCTAGCTACCTGATATTTAAGGTACTTATTCAAATCTTCTCACCGGATTTCCACAGTAAAACCCAAACTTTTCCTCAACTGTGGATAAGTTTTCATGATTTCTAAATTGTTTGTACGCTAATACTTACAGCCCGTCGCGAGAGACCTGGAAAAATGCCCTTGACTTCACCCCCTCATCGCCCTACACTCCAATCACAAACAGATTTTGGCGGTTGCGATGCCGTCGAAGCTGATTCTCCCATTAAACGTAAACCCTGGAACGCCAGGGAAAGGAATGCTCATTCACCTCGAATGAGCATTTTCTTTTTGGTTTCGACCCGGTCTTAGGCTATTTATGAGACCTGCCCCGCCAAAATCCACAGATATTCCCCAAAGCTGGCGCGAACGCTTGGGTGCGCTTCGCAACGTGCCGCCCTTGCTCCGCATTGTTTGGCAGACTAGTCCGGCCCTGAGTATTGCTACTTTGCTGCTGCGCGCTATTTCCGCGCTGTTTCCGTTGGCGACACTCTGGATTTCCAAGCTGATCATCGACTTGGTTGTCCGGGCTCTGCGCCATGCTCCTGTAGACCACTCGGCCATTTGGAAACTGTTGATATTAGAGCTTCTTCTTGCCATTGCGTCGGATACTACCGGCCGCTTCATTTCGCTCGTCGACAGCCTCTTGGGAGACCGATTTACGAACCACATCAGCATTCGCTTGATGGAGCATGCCAATTCGCTTGATCTTGTATCTTTTGAGGATCCAGTGTTTTACGACAAAATGGAGCGGGCTCGGAGGCAGACCACAGCCAGGCTTGGTATGTTAGCCGGACTCGCCGGCATGGCCCAGCAATTTCTGACTCTGCTCTCGCTTTTATCGGCGGTGATCTTCTTCTCCCCTTGGCTATTAGTTCTGCTTATCGTTGCTACGGTTCCCGTCTTCTTTGGAGAAACACGCTTTGCCCTGCTGAACTACTCCATGCTCTACCGATATACCCCTGAGCGCCGGGAACTAGATTACCTTCGCTACCTGGGAGCCAGCAATGAGAGCGCTAAGGAGGTCAAGATCTTTGGCCTGGGCAAATATCTAGTTGAGCGTTCGAAGCGGCTCTTTGAGCGTTTCTACGCCGAGAACAAAGGTCTGGCAACCAAGCGCGCAGTGCAAGGCACGCTGATTAACTTAGTTCCCACGGGAGCCTATTACGGCGCTTATGCTTTTATCATTCTCCGGGCACTGGCCGGCGCTCTGACTGTAGGGGATCTCACATTAATGGTGGGGGCTTTTTCCCGGTCCCGCAACATCATGGAAAGCCTTGTTTCCAGCTTGGTCGGGATTTCGGAACAGGCTTTGTTTATCAAAGACCTGTTTGACTTCTTCGCCACCAATCCAGCCATTGCCTCGCGCCCGGACGCATTGCCGGTACCCCGACCCATTCGGCGTGGGTTCGAATTTCAAAATGTGTCGTTCAGCTATCCGGGGTCAGACCGCAAGGTGCTGGATAAAATTAGTTTCGAATTCTATCCCGGCGAAAAGATTGCTTTAGTAGGCGAGAACGGAGCAGGGAAGACCACGCTGGTGAAATTGCTTGCCCGCCTGTACGATCCGACAGAGGGTCGTATTCTGCTGGATGGGATTGACCTCCGCGACTATAACGTGGACGACCTCCGGCATGAAATCGGTGTCATCTTTCAGGACTATATGCGTTATGACATGCTGGCCGCCGAGAACATCGGCTTTGGGCGCATTGATGAGCTGCAGGACCATGAGCGGATCACTAATTCGGCTGAAAAAAGTCTGGCAGCGGCAGTGGTTGCAAAGCTGCCCAACACCTATCAGCAAATGCTGGGGCGGCGCTTTGAAGGTGGCGTGGACCTATCGACCGGACAGTGGCAAAAGGTATCACTGGCCCGCGCTTATATGCGCGACGCGCAGATTTTGATCCTGGACGAACCCACTGCCAGTCTGGATGCCCGGGCTGAATTCGAGGTGTATCAGCGCTTTGTCGATCTCACGGCCGGCAAAATGGCCGTGCTCATTTCGCACCGGTTCTCAACCGTCCGCATGGCGGACCGCATTCTGGTTCTCGAAAACGGTCAAATCGTGGAGCAAGGCTCCCATGGCGATTTGGTTCAATTAGGCGGCAAGTACGCCGAACTGTTTGAACTGCAAGCGGCGGGCTATCGGTAAGCCGTCCGTTATCATGCTGTCTGTAACAGATGAAGTGGAATCTTGCCATTGCTGCCTTTTGCGCCGCTCCGACCCTGTGCGCTCAATCGCAGCCTGAGCCTAACGCCTTACCCCTCATGCCGTGGCCTGCAAGCGTCATAGTGCAGTCGGGTTCCGTTCCTATCGATGGAAGTTTCAGCATTTCGCTATCGGGTGCGGGCAGCACGGACCCCAGGATCAAAGCTGCGGTCGAAAGAATTCCGATTCGGCTGACGCGACAAACCGGTATTCCTATTACCCTGCGGATGATTCCCGGAGGACAAAGCGCTACCCTGAACATCATTGTTGAGAGCAAAGACCACAAAGCGCCGCAGCGCCTCGGCGACAACGAACGTTATTCTCTCCAATCCAGTAACAGGGGCGTTAAGTTGTCAGCTGACGCGCCGCTTGGGGCTTTACGCGGCATCGAAACATTTCTACAACTGGTCGGGCAAAATACAACCGGCTCACCCGGTTTTTCCGTTGGGGCCGTCACCATTCAGGATTCGCCCCGATTTCCCTGGCGTGGGCTGTCGCTGGACGTTTCACGCCACTTCATTCCCCTTGAGAACGTCAAGCGAACTCTCGACGGCATGGCGGCGGTCAAGCTGAATGTGTTCCACTGGCACCTTTCCGACGACCAGGGTTTTCGCATCGAAAGCAAAAAGTTTCCGAAGCTGCAGGGGAACGGCTCAGACGGCATGTTCTACACGCAAGCGGAGGTCCGCGATCTTCTGGCCTACGCCCGTGACCGTGGTATTCGAGTGGTGCCGGAGTTCGACATGCCCGGCCATGCCGCGAGCTGGCTTCCTGGTTATCCGCAGCTTGCCAGTGGTCCCGGTCCCCACGAGATTCTGCGCACGCCCGGTGTTTTAACTGCCCTGATCGATCCCACGAAGGAATCGACCTACAAATTCATGGACGGCTTTATCGGCGAGATGGCAAAGCTGTTCCCGGACGAGTATTTTCACATCGGCGGCGACGAGGTTGACCCGAAAGAGTGGAGGGCCAGCCGGACAATACAGGCTTTTATGAAAAAGAAGGGCATTGCTGACACGAAGGCCCTGCAGGTGTACTTCAACTCGCGGCTGCTCAAAATTGTAACCAAGCACGGCAAGCGTATGGAAGGCTGGGACGAGGTGCTGCAACCGAATCTGCCGAAGAATATCGTGATTCAGTCCTGGCGCGGTCAGGAATCTTTGTGGCAGGCCGCCCGTGAAGGGTATAAAGGCATTCTCTCAGCAGGCTATTATCTCGACCTGATGCAGCCCGCTTCGCAGCATTATGCGATTGACCCTCTCGTTTTACCACCCGCCCGCAAAGCGCAACTGGAAAAACAAAACAAACCGGTCCCGCAAGAGTTGAATGCCGAAGAGCAAAAGAACATCCTGGGCGGAGAAGCGGCTATGTGGGAAGAGTTGGCAATTGCTGAGAATCTGGACGCCAAGCTCTGGCCCCGCCTGGCCGCCATTGCCGAACGCTTTTGGTCAGTGCAATCCGTGACGGATGTGAACTCGATGTACGCGCGCCTTCGAACAACAAACTACTGGCTAGAGTGGCTCGGCTTGACGCAGCGTTCCAATTTAGAGCTGATGCGTCAACGACTGGCCGGTAGTGCGCCTGTGGGTGCGCTCGATCTTTTTGCCTCGGTTCTGGAGCCGGTGAAGGGCTACTCGCGGCATCCGGAAAAATACTCAAGCACGACGCCGCTGAACAGGCTGGTGGATTCCATTCCGCCGGAAAGCGATGCGGCGCGGGAGTTCAATGAGGAGGTTCTGAATTTTCTTCACTCAACGAGCAACGGGCCTGATGCCCTGATTCAGAAATTGACGATGTGGCAGGAAAATGCGAACGCTATCCTCCCTATGCTGAAAAATAATTCATTGCTAACCGAAAATGTGCCGGTTGCGGAAGCAATGATTCAGCTTTGTGAGATTGGAAAAGAGGCCATTGCGTCCCGCACCGGAAAGGGCGCTCTGCGACCGGAAGCTTCAGCAATCGTCGCCAAATTATCTGAAAGGCAAGGCGATCTCCTGATTAAGATCGCACCGGGAATTCAAAATCTGGTAGAGCCTGGCCTTTAAACAGGCAGCAAGCTCAGTGCCGCTTCGATTTCCGATCGGGTATGCGCATCGCCTTTGCGCGTCGTTATCTCGATGCCCTTTTCATACAGGGCGCGGGCCTCTTCCACCTGGCCTAGCTTTTCATACGCCTGACCACCGTGGAAGTAGGCGGCAGCGTAATTCTCGTCACTCTGTAACAAGATTCGGAATTCCTTAATGGCTTCTCCGTATTCGCCGCTTTTGGCATACTCCATCGCCAGCCCGTAACGCGCAAACGTGTTATTGGGATCATCCTTTACCATTTGTTTCAAAATTTCAAGACGATTTGTCGCCATCCCTTCGCATTGTCCCACTTCGTCCTGAATCTGCATCTAGGGGGTATGAGCGATACAACAGTGATGAAAGTTGATTCGGCCTATTCGCCCAAAGGGAAACTGGGGCAGACGTACCTAGCCACGGGCAAGTCCATGGCGATGCGTCTGTGGGACGAAACGGGCACAGAACACAAGGAGCAAAACGTATCTCGTGATTACGAGACCGTCGGCTATGTCATTGAAGGCTCGGCTGAGCTGGAGGTGGAAGGGCAGAAGATTCTGTTAAAAACCGGTGATAGCTGGGTCGTGCCCAAGGGTGCGAAGCACACTTATCACATCAAGGATCACTTTAAAGCGGTGGAAGCCACGCATCCTCCCGCGCATGTACACGG
>JAFAZU010000320.1 GCA_019239585.1 Acidobacteriaceae bacterium | reverse complement strand
ACCCGCGCTCGGAGCGGGAACCTGCCTGCGCTCCGGACACAAGCTGCTGCCTGTTCCCAACTGGGTTTATTTCAAGCTGGAGCGCTGGCACCACCTTTCATTCCTGCGCGCGCAGGAGACGCTCAACATGCTTCAAAGCGTGAAGCGTCAAGCCGTGGAACCGGAGAAGTTGGGGGCGCTTCTTTACCTTGTCAAGCACGACCTCGGTTTTCCCCTGCATCGGGCGGTGCAAGCGACCAAAGCCGCTCTTTCGAAACACGACCGCAGCACATTCCGCTTCGTTGATGGTCCGGTCGAATTACAGGCTGAGGTCACGCGGGCGGAATTTGAAGGCTGGATCGCGCCCGAACTGGGGGAAATCGAAGGCTGTATCGACTCGCTGCTGCACCAAACAGCGGTAGACGCTCGTGAGGTCAACATGGTCTTTCTAACGGGCGGATCATCGTTTGTACCCGCCGTGCGGCGGATCTTTGAGTCACGTTTCGGAGCCTCCAAAATACGCACAGGCGGTGAATTCACTTCTGTAGCTCACGGCTTAGCCCTGCGATCTTTACTGAAGTAAGAATTGGAAACGCGTTGCACCGGGCGCACGTAGTAATCTTTTCATGCTGCGGTTTTTCGTATCAGTTTTAGTTTCCGCCGCTTGCCTGCTGGCAGCGGATGATCCCGCCGTATTTAAAACCGATGTCGCTTTAACTCGCGTCGATGCCCAGGTTCTAGACCGCGATGGACGAGCTGTCACACACCTGCAGGCGGATGATTTCGTTCTGCGGATGAACGGGCAAGTCCTGCCTATTCGCAACTTTGCCAGCGAGAATATGCCGGTTGACATTCTTTTGCTATTGGACGTCAGCGGCAGCATGCAGCCGCATGTGCAACGTATTGCTATGGCGGCACAAGATGCTCTGAATGTACTGGCCGAGAAGGACCGAGTCGCAATCATGGTATTTGATACGCGTACTCGTGTCCGGTTGCCGTTTGCCGGCAGCCATAACGAGGTAACGGGCGAGTTGAACCGTTTGCTGCGGTCGGAAGGATTTAATGGAGGAACGCGCATTACGGACGCGCTGATAAGCGCGGCGAATTATGTAGGACGCGAAGCCCGACCGAATGCCCGCCGAGCGATTGTGATCCTAACAGACGATCAAACACAGGATAGCGAGGATGAACCTCGAGTTGAAGCGGCGTTAACGCGCGCGAACGCGGTACTGAGTTTTCTACAAGCTCCTTACGAGCCGCCTCAACCGGGTCCCTACGGCGGGCCTGGACATCGGAGAGGCGGCGGCACTTGGGGAGGCGGCGGTAGTTGGCCCGGCTCCGGTCGTGGACCTTGGCCCGGAGGTGGAGGCCCTATCGGATTTCCGGGAGGCGGACCCGTTATTCTCGGTCGTGGCGGCGTCGACCCGTCGCATTCCGCAGGAACAGCCACGATTGCGGCTGACTCAGGCGGAGACACAATGCCCGTCAGTTCCGCTTCCGCCTTGGAAGACACACTGGCTCGCCTGCGTCGCCGTTACGCGCTGTACTTCTACCTACCGGAAGGCGCTAGGTCCAGCGGATCATCGGTGCAGGTTGATCTGTCGCAGGAAGCCAAGTTCCGGTACGACGGCGCAGAGGTTCGCTCCCGGCGCGTTTATCTGGCAGGCAACGGACGACCGGGCGAGACGGCAGAGCCTACCGTAGTCACGCACGTGCAGCGTCCGACAGAAACAAGCGTGAATCCGACGCTGCCGGATGAAACGACGCCGAAAGGGCGGCGGAAAGCAGTGAATGAAAGCTCCGGACCTGCGGTAAACACCGTAGGCGATGACGCCAGCGCTTCAGAACAGAAGACTCCTTCAACGCAAGCTCCGCAGAAGAGCGGTTGGCCCCGAGCATCCCAGCAGTAATTCATACAGACACTACAGGACGAAATAACAGTGTCGAAGCCTGCATCTCCTTAAGAAAGGAGAACATTTGGCAGATCAAAACCTGAATGGTAAAGTAATCGTTATCACCGGCGCGTCCAGCGGGTTTGGCAAAGGTGCGGCGCTTAAGTTTGCGGAAGCTGGGGCCTTCGTTGTGCTCGCGGCGCGGCGCGAAGAACTGCTGGAAGAGCTCGAACGCGATTGTGAAAAACTGGGTGGACACGCCAAAGCGGTTCCCACCGATGTTAGTAAAGAAGCTGACGTTGAACAACTGGCAAAGGAGGCTATAGCGGGATTCGGGCGCATCGACGTTTGGGTGAACAATGCCGGTTCCGGAGCGTTGGGCCGTTTTGAAGAAGTGCCGCTCTCTGATCACGTGCAGGTTATCGAAACAGACCTGATCGGCACGATTTACGGCAGCTACTTCGCGTTGCGCCAATTTCATCAGCAAGGCTGGGGGGTGCTGATCAACATTTCATCCGTGATCGGCAAAGTGCCTGCTCCATACTTCGCTTCCTATGCAGCGGCAAAGCACGGCATCGTCGGCTTAAGCGCCTCACTCCGGCAGGAGTTGCGCGAAAACAACATCAAAGACATCCACATCTGTACCGTCATGCCGACCTCCATGGATACGCCGTTCTTCGAACACGCCGCGAATTACAGCGGACATCAAAGCGTGCCGATTCCGCCGGTCTATGACGCCCAAGACACAATCAAAGTCATTGTGCGCCTTGCGACAAAACCCGAAGACGAAGTGTCCACGGGTACAGCAGGCAAAATCGCAACGGCGTCTCACAATATCGCTCCCGGTCTGACCGAAAAGCTGATGGGCCATCAAACCCACAAAGCATTAATGGAAAACGCGCCACCCGCGCCGAAAACAGCGGGGAGCGTCGCGGAGCCAATGCCCAGCGGTACCGGCGTCAGCGGGGGCATTCTCGAAAAGTAACTTGCATCCCGGAGCAGGCTGCCTAACGAGCGGCCTGCTCCGTTGTTTTCGTTGTTGACTGTTGCGGCAGTGTAAAGGCGTAGAACATATCCCCCGCTCCAACCACCAGGTATTGCCGCCCGTCCAGTTCGTAGGTTATGGGTCCGTTACTGACAGCAGACAGCAAACCAACATGCCACAGAATTTTGCCTGAGGCGGGATCGTAAGCGATCAAGTTGCGCCGGGGATCTCCCGTGAACAACAGGTTTCCGGCTGTTGTTAATATGCTGGCAACGCTTCCGCTCTGTCCCGGATACTCGTGTGTCCAGCGGGCTTGTCCCGTTTTGTAATCAATCGCCTTCAGCGCCACCTGCGACCAGACGCCACTGTCGCGCCCGCCGTAGCCTTGCGCTTTTTCATCGGTGTCGGTTAAGTAGTAAACACTGTATGAATAGGACGTATTGACAAAAAACAGGCCAGTTTGCGGGTCGAAGCTCGGCGTAGGCCAATTCGTTGCGCCGCCAGCGGCCGGGCTTACTAAGGTTCCATCCGTCTTCGGCTCTTTTGCCGGATCAGGAATCGGCACTCCCTTTGCGTTCAGACCTTTTGTCCAGTTCGTCTTAATGAAGGGAACTGTCAGGAGATGCTCGCCAGTGACGCGGTCCAGTAAAAAGAAATAGCCGTTGCGGCTCGCTTGCGCCAGCATCTTGCGCGGTTTGCCCTGAAATTCACCGTCGATTAACACCGGAGTCTGCACGGCATCCCAGTCGTGTGTGTCGTGAGGCGACACCTGGTAGTACCACTTCATCTTGCCGTTGTCAGGGTTTAACGCCACAATTGAGCAAGTCCACAAATTATCGCCTTTTCGGCCTTGACCGGCATGAACCGGGTTTGGATTGCCGGTGCCCCAGTAGATCGTATTTAACTCCGGATCATAGGTGCCGGGCATCCAAGTCATGCCGCCGCCGTGCGACATGGCATCCTCATTCGGCCATGATTCCGCGCCCGGCTCTCCAGGACGCGGCTCACTGTTCCAGCGCCACTGCACCACCCCGGTTTCAGGATCACGCGCCTCTAGAAATCCCGGCACGTCCAGAGAGTCGCCTCCGGTTCCGACCAGAACATGGTTGCCAATGATGACGGGCGCGGGCGTCGAGAAGTACTGCTGTTTTACGTCAGCAATCTCAACGCTCCAGCGCAGTTTTCCAGTATCTTTTTCGAGTGAAATCAGGTGATTGTCCGGTGTTTCGAAAAACAGCCAATTGCCATAAATGCCCACGCCGCGATTGCCGATGTGGATACCGCCTTGCGATTCCCACTTATAGGTCCAGAGCTCACGCCCATTCCGTGCATCCACCGCGTACGCATAGTCCGGCAGCGCAAAGTAGAGCACGCCATTCACTTGTAGCGGCGTTGCTTTAATGGAAGTTCCAAATGCCGGGTTATCGCCTCCGCTCGCGCGGTAGACCCAGGCCAGCCCCAGATTCTGAACATTTTCAGAATTGATCTGCTTCAGCGGGCTATGGCGTCGCCCCGAGTAGTCGCCATGAAAGGTCGCCCAGGTATCGGTCGGTGGGCTTAGCAGCTTTTTGGGATCAAGCTCCTGGGCTCCAAGCAAACAGCAAATTCCGAAAAGTAATGAAAGGCGTAGTAATTTCACTTCAGCGTCTCCAAGTAGGCAAGGACATTGTGCATATCAGCATCGGTGTATTGTTCGAGAAGCTCCTGATGCGCCTTGAGCGGATCCTGCACGTCAACCTTTAATCCGGGCTCCTCACGCGACCAGGAATGGTGTTCACCAGAGGAGTCGATCAACGACACCGTAAAATCGTCAATATATTCGAGACGACCGGAGGTGGTTTGGCCGACGGGCGAAGTAACCGTCACGGTGCTTACGGCTTTCGGGTCTTGCACGCCGCTCGACCTCCGATCGCGGTCATGCGAAGAGGGGTAGAGAATACGGCCCAGCAAGCCTTCCGGTTCATACTTGCTTGCCACATGCGCCAGGTCGCCCGTTCCTGAATGGCAGCTCGCGCAGCGGGTCTGAAAGTAAGCCTCGCCCGCCTTCGCGTCACCCGTATTGATGTTTATCGTTTTATAAGAATTACGGTCCACTGTAGCTTGACTGCGGTTCAAGAGAAAAGCGGCGACATCCTTGATTTGCGCCTCGGTAAACGCAAATTTCGGCATGCCTTTTTCAACCCGGCCATTCAGAATGACTGGGCCGATCTCCGTACCTTTTCCCTCGTCGTGCAGAACGAGAACCGATCGCACCAGATTCGGACCGGAGTTTCCGCCGGTAGCACTTGATCCATGGCAGAACGCGCAATTGGCAACAAACAGTTTTTGCCCGCGGTCTACCGCAGCCGGATCGGGAGGCGGCGCCAAGCCAAAGAATTTTTGAGAGCGCTCGCTCGGTCCGCTGCGCTTATCCGATGGAGTTTGCGCCGGCCCCGGATGAGGGCCATTCCCCGCCCCGGCAGCCGGTTCCGGCGTTTTGACCGGCGGCGGCGTAGTGTCCGGCTCCTGCGCCGTCAGAAGCAAGGCCGCGCTGCCAATTATTACGGTTGAAATCAGAAAACAACTGAGTTTTCTCACAAAGCACCTTAACATTAGATTCCTTCTACAGTATCGCGCTACAGTTATTTAGCTGGCGCTTTTTCAGTGTTTTACCATCCACTACCGCGTGAGCCGCAGCGAGGTCGTGCAGAAGTTGTTGCAGCGTATACGACCAGCCACGGCGCATGGTTGTGAACCGTAGTTCAATCCAGCGTTACTGCAATTGCTCCTGCGCAGATCAGGAGCGCTCCGATGCCTTTGCCCCACGTGAGATTTTCACCTAGGAAGAGCGTGCCTAAAAGGATCACGAGAGGAACACTTAACTTATCGACAGGCGCGACACGGGTAGCGGGGCCGATCTGTAAAGCATGAAAGTAGCATAGCCAGGATAATCCGGTTGCTAAACCCGATAGCGTCAGAAAGAGCCAGGTTTTACCTGAAGGAGAAGAAAACGTTCCGGGCTGCCGCGCCACGAAGGCGATCAGCCAAGTGAAGACCACTACTACCGACGTGCGTATGGCGGTTGCGAAGTTTGAGTCAATGCCCGCAACTCCGATCTTGGCAAGTATCGCCGTGGCAGCCGCGAAGACGGCAGATAAGAGCGCCCATCCAATCCAATTCATAATCTTAGTGTCGGAGGTGGTCCATAGACCAACTTGAGTATTTTCATGGCAGCAGTAAACCGTACCTACGCTGGTGGTGGCTTTCGGGGCCGATTACTCGCGCCGACATTGTGCGCCAGTTGCAGTGGATTAAGCAGAACGGCTTCGGCGGCGTGGAGCTCGCCTGGATTCATCCGTCGTGGTTGGAAGAACCACTGCCGAGCGCGCCGCGCCCCTCCTGGCTCAGCGCGGAATGGAGTGAGTTGGTAGTGTTCACGAAACGAGAAGCCGATACGCTCGATCTTGGCTGTGATTTTACTTTCGGCAGTGCGTGGCCCTTTGGCGGATCGTCGGTGTCTCCTTCCTATGCGGCGCGGGCGTTCGATGGTTTATCCGAACAGCGACTTGTTAATTCCTGGGAGGAGATCGAGCGTGGCCGAACGTACATCGTGAATCACCTGTCACGCACGGCGCTCGAACATTACGCTCTTCCACTGCTCTCTGCCCTCAAAGATGCTCTACCGGGTTCGCGCTCGGCGTTGTTCTGCGACTCGCTCGAAATTGATACGGAGCGCTTGTGGTCGCCTGAGCTTTGGACGCAGTTTGCAGAGCGTCTTGGGTATGAGCTTCAGCCTTATGTTAATGACCTCGACCGCTATCCCGACGTCCGCTATGACTATCGTCAGTTTCGCGGCGAGGTGATCCGGCGCGAGTTCTATGGAGCGTTCACGGATCTATGCCGCACCCACGGCGCTTACTCGCGTGTGCAATGCCACGGCGCTCCTACGGATTTGTTGGCGGCCTATGCTGCAGTGGACGTGCCAGAATCGGAGTCGCTTCTGTTCCCGCCCTCGTTCTCGCGCATCGCCGCTTCCGCTGCCGCTTGGGAGGGCAAACCGGTTGTCAGCGCCGAGACGTTCACCTGCATCTACGGTTTTCCGGGTTGGGATGACAGTGCCGAGGAGTACTGGAAGTCCGAGAGCATCGGCGACTTGAAGCTGCTGGCGGACAGCTTGTTTGCTCATGGGAT
>JAFAZU010000254.1 GCA_019239585.1 Acidobacteriaceae bacterium | reverse complement strand
TGCGCCAGATTCAGGCGAGTCGCGTGCCACCCTGGTAAAAAACCAATGACAAGAGCGGCTGCCAGCGCGGAAAACCAGTGGAAGGCAAGAGTGTAGGGGTTCCACTCAGCTGCGGTCGCTCCATTTTTGTCCAATCCTTGAAGGTGCATCAGAAACAACACAGTTAAACGCGCCAGCCACAGTCCTCCGGCCGCTCCGGCCATCGCCAGAATGAAAGTTTGTATCAGTTGAAGGCGGACGATGGCTCCACGGCTTGCGCCCATAGCATAACGAACCAGCGATTCTTTTTGCTGTTTGAGAGACCGGACCAGCGCCAAACCAGCAAGATTCAGGCAAGTCAGAAGCAGAACGGCGGCAGTCAGGTATTGCAGGGTCCGCAAGGGCTGACGCCATTCGTCAAGGGTGCCGTGAATGCCTTGGGAAGCAGGCACGAGCCGTACCTGTTCATGGGCTAACTCGCGCCGGTAATCAGCGGACGGGGCACGCTGTGTTGCCAGCTCTTCGTCTGTGGCTGTTTGATAAACGGATTTCAGCTCCGCTTGGGCCTTATTGATAGTCGAAGAGGGAGGCAAACGAAAAAATATGTTTAACCAGCGAAGGCTCCAATCATGCATGCCGTTCCAGCCTGGGTTCACCAAGGGAAGCGCGGACAAAGGGAGATAAAGTTGAGGCGCTTGACCTGCAATCAGACCATTAAATCCGCGTGGAGCAACGCCAATGACGTGGAACGGAGCGCCGTTCAATTGCAGGGAGGAATTCCAGGCGCTGATTTGCCCCCCAAAAGCTTCCTGCCAGAAGTCGTAGGAAAGAACAGCGACCGTAGCCGCTCCATTATCATCTCCCTCTGTGATGGATCGGCCCAGGACCGGCTTCAGGCCGATCACCCCGAAGAAATTGCCGGATACCAGTTCCGCCCGGAGGTGCTGGCTGCCGGTAGAAGTTTCAACATTCAATAATTGACCATGACGCGCCACAACACCGGAAACAGAATGCAGGTGATTTGCCAGGTAATGAAATGCGGGCGCGCTCACAACCGTTTCTTGCGTGTCGCTGTCTGAGCGCCCCATGTGCGCCACGGTCGTGTGCAGGGTGAAGAGGCGCGAGGGGTCGGGAACAGGCAACTGCGCATAGGTCACCTGCCACAACAACGTGAAAATCGCTGATGTAATACCAATTCCAAGGGTTAATAGGATGATCGAAACAAGCGAGAATCCCTTATCCTGCCGGAGACCTCGAATCGTCACTGCTATTTCCTTGAGAATGATCCCGAAGTGTGCGCGCATACAATACTTTTTGAGGGTAGCGCGCCGTCGACAGACTAAAAGCAGTGAGGAAATTTATTGCATGAAAATCTTTGTTGTCTTGGAAGTTATTTCACGAGACCTCCTTTACGCGCTGAGAACCATGCGGAAGAACCTTGTCTTTACCGCAACCGCAGTTCTCACGCTGGCGCTCGCTATTGGCGGGAACACGGCCATGTTCACGGTTATCCGCGCTGTTCTCCTGAATCCGCTTCACTACCCTGATCCCGATCGGCTGGTTCGCCTCTCAGGCGGCGCTACCCCGACGCGATTTGCGGAAATGAAGAGCGGGGCGCGGTCCTTTGCCGAGCTTGGAGTTTATACAAGACCGGAAAGTATCACGCTTTCCGGGAAACCTGAGCCTAAAGTTTTGACAGGCGTCCGCGTATCAGCCAACTTTCTTCGCATTCTCGGCATTAACCCGCTGCTCGGACGCAGCTTTAGCCCAGAAGAGGAATTATCCGGCGCACCCGTTGCCATGATCAGCGCCGAGTTATGGCGGGAGCGTTTCGGAGGCGATAAGCAAATTATCGGCAGGACAGCCGTTCTTGCCTCCACGCCCTGCACTATTATTGGGGTTCTTCCTCCTCGTTTCCAGTTCCCCTCTCCTGAGATTGATATATGGATGACAGCGCCCTCGGATTTACCGTCGTTTCCTGCAAAGTCGAGAGCTCTCAGTCCCTTTCTGGCAATATTCGGGCGTGTAAAACCGTCCCTAACACTCAGTGAAGCAGACGCGGAGATGCGGGTGATCCGACGCCAGTATGCGGCGGCTCACCCGACAATGCTCGATGCAAAACCGAAGACACCTGTGGAAGTGACAGCTATGAAAGACGAACTGGTGGCTCAGGTGCGGGCGGCGCTTTGGCTGCTCTTTGGCGCGGTTGGTTTTGTGCTAATGATTGCATGTGCTAATGTTGCCAACCTGCTTTTGACCCGCGCTGCCTCTCGTGCGCGGGAGTTTGCTCTGCGAGCGGCACTGGGAGC
>JAFAZU010000012.1 GCA_019239585.1 Acidobacteriaceae bacterium | reverse complement strand
GCCCATTCCCGAAGGGATGGACCTGGAGCAAGCAGGCGCTTTGCCTGTGGTTGTGTTGACCGGTGCGCAGTTGATTGAAGATGCGGTGAAGCCGAAAGCGAATGACAAGGTACTGATCACGGGGGCTTTGGGCAGCGTGGGGCGCACCGCTGTTTATGCTGCTAAGCAGCAAGGCGCACGCGTACTGGCGGGGGTGCGAGGCAAACAGAAGAGTGAGGCCCAACGCTTGGGTGTGGACCAGGTCGTCGCGATTGACAATGATAGTGAGATTGCCGCTTTACCGGAACTGGATGCCATTGCTGATACCGTGGGTGGTGAAACGATTGGCAAATTAATTCCGAAATTGAAAAAGGGCGGAGTGCTTGGGTCTGTGCTGGGCAAACCGCCAGCAGCCGAAGGCAAGGACCTTCGAGTGGAAGCGTTTTCGGCGCAACCGAATGCTCAGCGTTTAAGGGAGTTGGCCGAAGCGGTACAAAAAGGCGAATTCGAGATACCGGTCCAGGAAGTGTATCCCTTGCGGGAAGCAAGCCAAGCACAAGAACGCGCTGAAAAGGGCGGAGTAGGCGGTAAGATCCTGCTGATTCCTTGAAACCGGTCACTGTGTTCCCGGCTCTGATTCTTCTAATGTTTTAAGCACAGAACGCAGCGCGCTCATTTTCCCGAATGCTGATGACCTGGGACTTTGGATCTTCAAACACCTTCATTTTGGCGAGGAGAGTTGTGCGTTTGATCCGGAGGAGATCAGCCGCGCGCGCTTTATTGCCTCCAGAAACTGCGAGAGCTTGATTCACCAGTGAGCGTTCGAAGTCACTGACAACCTGGTCGAAATCGATGCCGTCGCGACCCACTGTAACCAATGGTCGATGGGGTGCAGGAACGTTGACAGAGGCGAGGGAAGCATGACGGCCCCGAACGGTAAAGTCCTGGGCGGTTAAGGTAAGACGGTCGCCGCTTAAGGCGAAGGCCATCTGAACGGCGTGTTCGAGTTGGCGGACATTACCGGGCCACTCCTGCGCCATTAAGAAATCGAGGGCCTCATCGCTGACCTGCTTGGGCGGAAGCCCCTCAAAGGCACAGGTTTTTTGGAGGAAGTAGTCCAGAAGAAGAGGAATGTCTTCGCGCCGTTCCCGCAGGGGAATTAGGTGAATCGGAACCACATTCAATCGATAAAAAAGGTCTTCACGAAAACGTCGATCCCGCACGGCATTTTCTAAATCGATGTTGGAAGCAGCGATGACGCGCACATCCACGCGAACAGTTTCGGAGCTGCCGATGCGCTCGAATGTCTGTTCCTGGAGGACGCGCAGCAATTTACCTTGCGCTTCGGAAGGCAAGTCGCCAATTTCATCCAGGAAGATAGTGGAGCGATGCGCCTGCTCAAAGCGCCCAATCCGGCTCATATGAGCGCCGGTGAAGGCCCCCTTGGCATGGCCGAAGAGTTCGCTTTCGACTAAACTTGCCGGCAGCGCCGTGCAGTTCACGGCTACCATCGGGAGCGCTGAACGAGTACTGGCCGCATGAATGGCGCGTGCAACCACTTCTTTACCCGTACCAGTCTCGCCGCTCACCAGCACGGTAATGCGCTTCGGAGCAATCAGCTCGATAATTTCAGAAAGCTGGTAAATCGCTGGGCTTTCGCCTATCAGAAAGCGCCGCCAAGGGGCAACGGTTTTATCATGCGTTTGGGTAGATGATTGCTCAAGCGCTGTAATCACTGTATCTTCCAGGGGCGAAACATTGTAAATTTCACCGCTATTGATACAAATTAGTATCGAGACCAGTAAATTTTTCTTGAAGGCCTCTTCGAGCTAAATTTCTGAGCGAGAAGTACGAAAGTTAGCAGCTAACCAGGATTCTTCTGTGGTTAGTTCAATCTCCTTATCAAACTCACGTTTCCACTCGGCGTAGCGTCCATCCCGTAGCCTCTCCAAAAGACGTACGTTGCGTTCTGTCTTTATGAGGAGCTCACGCTGTTGCTGAATGGAGTCAGCCAGCTTAGTAATTTCCTCGCGAAGCGCATGAGCGCGCATATCAGCACCCATTAGATAAGCCGACGTGGCGCGAAGATCAGAGGGCTGCAGGCACTCCAGAGCTGTTAAGGTGGATACAACCAATGCCCGTTCGTCAAACACGGACTGCAAGTCGCGCTTCGTGCGCTGCTCTTCACTGAGGAGCTTTTGCAGTTTGGCGCGCTCCAATTGGAGCTGAGCATTACGCCATCGCAGGGCAGCTCCGAGGCGGAATTCAAATTTTTTCATATGTCTTACTCAGCTTTAGACCGCAGAGGCGATAGCCGATAAAGCTGTCAGGGTGTCAGGCAGACTGGACTTTTCATCAGGGTTCTGGCGCAGGAATTTGAGAATGTTTTCACGCGCCCGGATGCTGGCGTCGAGCTTAGAATTAGAGCCTCCCACGTAGGCTCCCAGTTGAATCAGGTCTTCCGAGCTTTGATAACAGGCGAGACATTCCCGCACTTTGCGAACGGCCATTAAATGGTTGGATTGGGAAATTTGGGAGGCGACGCGGGACACAGAGGAAAGAATGTCGATGGCCGGATAGTGACCGGACGCGCCGAGTTGACGGGAGAGAATAATATGTCCATCCAGGATGCCGCGCACCGCATCAGCAATGGGCTCGTTGAAATCGTCACCTTCGACGAGAACGGTGAACAGTCCTGTAATGCTGCCCTGCCGGAAGGAACCGGCGCGCTCGAAGATTTTGGGCAGCATGCTGAAAACGGAAGGCGTGTAGCCTTTTTGGCTCGGTGGTTCACCGGCGGCAAGGCCGATCTCACGTTGAGCCATAGCAAGACGAGTCACGGAGTCCATTATGAGGAGCACATTGGCACCCTGATCGCGGAAATACTCAGCAGCAGCTAAGGCGACATAACAAGCCCGGATGCGGAGAGGAGCGGGCCGGTCCGAAGTGGCAACGACCGTGACGGAACGCTTTTGACCTTCGGGGCCGAGTTCGTGTTCGAGAAAGCCCCGGACTTCACGGTTGCGCTCGCCAATGAGCGCAATCACCGTGACATCAGCCGAATTCTGCCGCGCCATAGCGCCGAGAAGCGTGCTTTTGCCGACGCCGCTACCGCCGAACAACCCGATGCGTTGGCCAAGGCCGCACGGAAGCATACTGTCGATCGCGCGAACGCCGGTGACAAGTTGGGTTTGAATATGTTCACGGTCGAGTGGACCGGGGGGCGCTGCGTACAGGTTGTATTTGGCAGAAGCGGCAATGAGCGGGCCGCCGTCTATCGGCTTTCCGAAGCCGTCCAGAACGCGTCCCAGCAGGCCTGGACCAACAGCTAATTGTGCATCAGCCGAACGGGCGTAAATGGGATCGCCTCCCTCCAATCCGTCGATCTCTTCCAAGGGCATGGAGAGGATACGGCCGTGGCGGAAGCCGATCACCTGGGTTCGAATAGTTCTGCCACTTGACGTCTGAATCTCACAGAAGCCGCCGATCTTAGAGGCAGGACCTTGTGACTCAATAACGCAACCGGTAACGTCCGTGACCGTACCGCGCCAGCGAAAACATTCAAAATTGGCTAGGTCCTGGAGGTAAGGGGTACTAGTGAATGGTTCAGCAATCATCGGAGTGAAAGGCGGTCCGCGAAACCGCGTTGAATTTCCTGAAGCTGCGAATCCACAGAGGCATCGAGTTCACCGAAGGAGGTTTCAAAAACGATATCTCCGTTCTTTAGGCCCGAATCGGGAAAGACTTGAATCGCGGGAGCGGCTCCGATACGTTCCAAAGCGGAACGCACCGCGTCGGCTCCCGCCGGGTAAACACGGACTCGTGACACTTCACGATTTTGCAGTTTTTGAAGGGCTGTATGCACCAGACCATGCAAGGCTTCCGGATCAATCGATATTTCCCGGTGCAATATACGGCGCGCAATGGCAAGAGAGAGCTTGATCAATTCCCCTTCCGCGTCGTTTCGCAGTTTTCGTTTCGTGACGGCAAGGTCCGCTAGGGCTTGGGCAATCTGGTTATTTGCCGTATTGAGCGCGACTGACGTTTCTTCCTGCACCTGCCGGTAGCCTTCACTTGCCCCTTCACGACGGGCTTGGGCGACCTCCATTTGGCGACGGCGCTC
>JAFAZU010000253.1 GCA_019239585.1 Acidobacteriaceae bacterium | reverse complement strand
GATCGTTGGTGATAGGCTCCCTTATTCTGCTATGCACCAGTTTGGTTGTTGCACAAGCTCCCGAACCGGATGGCGGCGGTGTCGAACCCGGCGTTTTGCCTGTTTCCTGGGCTTTGAGCGGGCCGAAGTGCATGGAAGTTTCGGATTGGCAGGTGCACGAGTATAATCCGGATCTTTACATCATCCGGCAATCCGGGTGCTTGGATTATAAAAGCCCTTTTGTATCTGATTTTCGGCAAAGAGCGCGGATTGCTCTTGGATACAGGATCTCGAAATTTTCCCGCCGCCATGGTTGAAAATGTAGCGGGTAAATGGCTGACCCGTAATCACCGGAAACAAATTGAGCTAGTTGTTGCCCATTCACATCTGCATTCGGATCACGTGGCGGGCGATGAACAACTGAAAAACCTGCAGAGTCCTTCCATTACGATCGATTTTGTTCCTGCCACCGTGGAGGCATCCAAAAAACTTTACCGTATTACCAATTGGCCTGACGGGATTGGCAGCGTGGACTTAGGCGGTCGCGTTCTCGATGTGATCGCCATTCCTGGCCACAGTCCAGTGAGTATCGCGCTCTATGACCGGCGGACCGCCATCCTCTTCTCCGGTGACAGCCTTTATCCGGGTAGACTCTACGTCCACGATTGGGCTGATTCTGTTAAAATTACGCAGCGCCTGGTGGACTTTACAAAGGGGACATTGGTCGCTCATATCTTGGGTTGCCATATTGAGCAAATTACTACGCCCTACCTGGACTACCCCATCGGAACCATTTACCAGCCGCATGAGCATGGACTGGCAATATCTCGAGGAGATCTTCTGGAACTGAACGAAGCTCTTGCCAGCTTGCACCGTGTTTCGACACGGTTGGCCCTGCGTGACTTTTCCATCTGGTCTGTGCCCGCTGACTCGCGATTACACGGTAAGGCGAAGGAGAAGTTCGAGTCCCATCAGAAAAAGCAACGAGAACACATGTGGGATCAGTCGGCAGCGCAATAAGTTTCCCAGTACCGATGCACAATGTCATTAACAAGCCAACTTGTCCGCTTTTGTTCACAGTGTCATCAACATACGATCTGTCCGCTTTGAGAAGCGGGGCGTGAGGGGAAGAAACTTAGACGAGAACCGGAAGCGCGGTGAAAGAGACGGAGCCACGCGCGAACAAGTGTATGCGACCGGATCTGGCTTGGCGCTCACGGCTTTTAACAACCAGGTTTCGTTCAACTTATTGAATTGCACCTTGACCGGTTCTCTTGAACTCAGTACATATAAAGCACTGTGAAGTCCGGCCTAAGCTGCTGCCATCCGCAACCCAGGTATGAAGATAATCAAAATTGAAACGATCTGGCAAAATGCGAAGTCGCGTGATGCGTGGGCGGGCAGCAAGCCCCAATCGCGACAAGCCCTGCCGAATAACACATGGATTCGGGTATACGCGGACAATGGGTTGATTGGGTTGGGAGAGACCTATTACGTTCCGCGCGCGGTCGGCGCCATTGTGCATGACGTATTTGCGCCTCTACTCATCGGCCGCGACCCGCTGGATATTGAGAACCACTGGAATAACCTGTTCTCACTCGTGAACTTTTTTGGTTCCTCCGGCGCTGAAATGCGCGCGATCTCCGCCCTTGATCTCGCATTATGGGATCTCGCAGGCCAGTATGTCGGCCAGCCGATTTACAATCTGCTCGGCGGCCGTAATCGCGACCGAGTCCCTGTTTATAACACGTGTGTC
This sequence comes from Acidobacteriaceae bacterium, assembly GCA_019239585.1. GTDB lineage: Bacteria > Acidobacteriota > Terriglobia > Bryobacterales > Bryobacteraceae > Bog-105. Next base: position 3,757 of record JAFAZU010000253.1, on the reverse strand, counting down.
AGTTACGGTCAGTATCTCGATTACCAGGCCTGGACTGAGGGCCGTGCGGGAGAGCTCGCAGAGAATCTACTGAAGAGCGGCATCAAAGCGATGAAAATCTGGCCGTTTGATCGGTTTGGATGGACGCTCGGCGGTCCTCTGAATCCACAAGGCGAAGTCACGATGTTCGGCCAAGCGACTGCCGCCGGCGTTCTTTGCCACCGCATCAGCAACGACGACCTTCGTGAGGGTGTTCAGATCATTGAGAGTATTCGGAAAGCAGTAGGCGACAAGATGGCTGTTGCCATCGAGGGCCATGCCAGATGGAACCTTCCGACGGCCACACGAATCGCGCGGTCGCTGGAGCCTCTTGACATCTTTTGGCTGGAAGAGATCATGCCGCCTGATAACCCGGAAGCGTATGTTCGCCTCAAATCGGAAACAACTGTCCCGTTGTGCCAGAGCGAACGCCTGTTCTCGCGTTTTGCGTTCCGCCCTATCGTTGAACAAAAGGCAGCCGACATCATTATGCCCGACGTGTGTTGGTGCGGCGGCCTTACGGAGGCAAGAAAAATTTGCAGCCTGGCCGATACATATTTTCTTCCGATCACGACGCACGACACCATCGGTCCCGTTGCACTGTGGGCGGCTGCGCACCTGATGATGCACATCCCTAATGCCATGATTATGGAAACTGTAAGGGGCTATGTGACCGGCTGGTATAACGACGTTATTACGGATCAAATTGAAATTCGTGAGGGGTGGCTGGCTCTCCCAGATAAGCCAGGTCTGGGCACATCATTGCGCGAAGAGTTTCTGCAACAGCCGGGAGTACATGTGGAAGTCACAACTGAGAAAGAACTTCAGGCTTGGTAACTCCGATGCAGCGGTTCAGGGTGCTTTACACGGGCGACTATTTGAACGAAGCCGGGCAGCCGCTGCCGGGAATCGGGCTCGATCTCCTGGATGGAGTTCCGCATATTGAAGTGGGATTTCTGACCGACCAGAGTCCGAAAGAAAGCGATACTACCTATTGGGACCGTTTGTACTCGATCGAGATTACGCCCGAGCATGTAGCTGCGGCGAACGGTCTGGTTGTTTGCCGGCCCTGGGTGAAAGCCTCTGCCTTTATGAAAGGGGCAGAGAATTTGCTCGCGATCGGACGCGCCGGGGCCGGATACGACAAGATCGACGTATCGGCATGCACGCGTCACGACGTCCTCGTGTTCAACTGCCCGGACACCTTGACTCACTCCACAGCTTCGGCTGCGCTGCTGCTCTTGCTTGCTTTAGCGAAGCGGCTGCCACAACAGGAAAGGTTAGCGCGCTCAGGCAGATGGGACCGTCAGGCTGACGTGATGGGAGATGACCTGACCGGCCAAACTCTGGGGATCATCGGTCTTGGCAATACGGGACTTGAACTCGCCCGCCTTATTGCTCCTTTTGGGATGAATGTTATTGCGTTTTCTCCCCGCGCCGAGCCGTCACGCGCTCAATCCCTAGGGATTAGATTAACGGCCACGCTCGATGAGTTGCTGCAAAACTCGGATTTTGTAAGCCTCCATTGCAGGCTGGAAGAGAAGAACCGTGGCATGATCGGCGAGGGCGAACTGAAATTAATGAAACCGACCTCCTATCTCATCAACGTGGCTCGCGGCGAACTGATAAAGCAGGAGATTTTAGTCCGCTGTCTTCGGGAGCGCTGGATAGCCGGTGCTGGATTGGATGTATTCGAAACCGAGCCGATTACGGCCGATGATCCCCTGCTCAGCCTGGACAACGTGATTCTGACGCCACACTGGCTGCCTTCTACGTACCAAGCTGCGCGAGCGACTCTGTCCTCCATTGCAGACGGAATGATTCGCATTGCGACCGGCGAGCTGCCGAGAAACATTCTCAATCCGGAAGTTCTCAAAAAACCAAGTTTTCAAGCTAAGCTCATTCGGCTGGCAGTTGCAAGCAACGGCAAACCCGGTCAGTTATGGGGGGCCTGAGGCGCCGGTCGCACAACCTTGTATCTCAGCAGAGCCGATCCAGGCGCGCTTCGGAGTTCCACACGCACGCCCTCATCCATCAGTTCTCGCCCGGAGCATTCCCGTTGTTCTTCTGTGTCAACATTGCTCACCAGGTAGCGGGCGGCGAGATCTAATCCTCTGAGCTTGAAATGAGCGGACTCGTAGGCGCTCGCTGATCGCCGAAATACCTGTAAGAAGCCCTCCGCGCGTTTCCGATTATCGAACTGCCAAGCCGCCCACACATCTTTGCTCATGCTGTAAGGGGTCAATGGATAGAAGTCTCCGAAGTAATCATCAGCAACCGACCGCCACTGGCTGAGCATCTTACGCATTTCGTCGTAGGGCAGATCCGTGCGGCGAAGGTCCCAAACCAATATGATGGCCGGACACATTTGGCTTCGAAATAAGTACGGGTCAAGACCGCTGACCCCAGTGCCGTAATAGGGAATCCACATAGCCATCCCATAGGTCTGCATCTGCTGGCTGATCGGTTCCTCGGATTCGAGAAGATAGTCACTGCGTGTCAGGGGCACCGCACGCCGGAGAGTTTCGATGTCGACACGTCGACCGCCGCTGGCGCATGTATCAATCAGTAATCCGGGATGCCTCCTCCGAAGCTCGTCCCAATACGCGAGAAGACCTGTCACATATCGAATTTCCGTGATGCCCTGACGGTCAGCTGAATCGTGCGCACGCCAGAAGTACAGCGGGTCCATGTTGAAATCCTGGCGGTAGGTGTCAATACCCTCTTGCGTGATCATGTGATCGACCCGCTCCGTGATCCAGGCGCGCGCCTCGGGATTGCCGAAGTCGAGCAATCGCCACTCTTTGTCATAAAGTTGGTCGCCATGTTCTGAAGGAGGAGTCAGCAGCCATTCGGGATGATGTTCGTAAAGCCAGGTGCCTTTTGTGACCCGCTCCGGTTCAAACCAAACGATGGTACGGATGCCCTTGGCGTGCGCGTAATCGTTTACCGCCCGAAGGCTTTTGGGAAAGCGTGTCCGGTCCACTTCCCAGGTGCCGGTATTGACCCAACTGCCGTTGTTAACGTACCAGCCTGCATCCATCCACCAATAATCCAATTTAATGTTCTCGGCCAGATATCGGTCGATGAACGACTTCTGGTTCTGCTCATTGGCTTCTTTCATCTCGATGTATTCACGGGAGCTGTTTGCGGCCAGTTGGGGCGGAGGCGGGGCGCCGCCGGGATGAGGCATGTTATGCGCAAGCATCCACCTGCGCCAACCATTCTGTGCCGCAATCCAATCGCCGGTCCAAAACTGCAGGACGACCAACGGAATGCGGATCTCCTCTCCAGGCAGAAGTTTTAAATGGGTTAATTCCTGGCCCGCACGGACATGTATTGCCTTGTCCCCATCGCGCGCAAAGCTTGCGGCCCACTGCCCCGGCCAGCCGATGACAATGATAATGCCCTCGCCAGGCCAAGCCAAATTGAAATAGGGAAGTTCGTGGTTCGTCGGACGCCCGCCTGCTCCCGCAAAGCGTCTGGTTGCCTTCCGATCCAGTTTGGTTTCGAAAGGCTCATAATCTCCAGGAGTTGCCGGTGCACCCCTATTGTGATGCAGGAGAAATTCGCCTTCGTTGTTTCGCTCGAAGTTTGTATCAAGCGACTGAATGTCCTCAAGCAGGGGCGAATCGGCGTTTCCCGCATTCTTGAAATAGACAGTCCATTCAATCGTGGGTGAATCGTGGTATTCGACTCCGATGCAACGAACCACCAGCCCTGTATTGGGATCGCTGTA
>JAFAZU010000706.1 GCA_019239585.1 Acidobacteriaceae bacterium | reverse complement strand
GTGAAACGCGGGTATGCATATGTAGAGATGAACGAGCGCGGTCACTTCTTTTCCGAGGGCAACTACGATATCCTAGGCGCTCCACTGTCGGATGGAGACGATGCCATCACCTGGATGTCGTCTCAACCTTGGTCGAACGGCAAGGTGGGTACCATCGGGTGTTCTTCCACGGCGGAGTGGCAATTGGGCGTGGCGGCGCTGGGAAATCCGGCGTTTGCGGCGATGATTCCGCAAAGCTTTGGGGCAGGCGTGGGGCGTGTGCGGCCCTACTATGAGCAGGGGAACTGGTATCGCGGCGGGGCGGTCCAGATGTTGTTTATTGCCTGGCTCTATGGCGAGCAGAATCAGGTCAGGCCGATGTTTCCGCCCAACACCTCACAACAGGATTTAATCCGGGCGTCGAAGTCGTTCGACTTGGCGCAGCAATTGCCGCCGGTAGATTGGTCGAAAGCCTTGCGGCACCTGCCGGAGATGGACATTATCAAAGCCGTGGATGGGCCGCGCGGTATCTTCGCCGATAACATGCCGGTGCCTACGGAAGGCGCGATGATCAAGCGGACTCCGAATAGCCCGGCCTGGTACAGCGGCGGACTTTGGCACGATGATAAGCCGATCAATGTGCCGGGGTTCTGGTTTATGACCTGGTATGACGTTTCGATTGGGCCGAATCTGGCGGCTTATAATTATGTCCGAAAGACGGCCAAGCCGGAAATTGCCAACCAACAATATGTGGTGATTGCGCCGACGCTGCATTGCGCTTACAAGCGAGCTACGGAAAACACGGTCGTGGGTGAGCGGAGCATGGGCGACGCGCGGCTGGACTACGATGCGCTGACTTACGGGTGGTTTGACCACTTCCTGAAAGGCGAAGACAATCACATCTTAGAAAGTATGCCCAAGGTTCGTTACTTCACGATGGGCATAAACAGGTGGCAGATGTCGGAAACGTGGCCTCCGGAAGGCGCGCAACCGATGACTTTCTATTTGTCGAGCAGCGGGAAAGCAAACAGCTCCAGCGGCGACGGCGTGCTGACAGCTAATCCTGCGCAGGCTGATAGTCCCGATCGCTTTATTTACGATCCGATGAACCCGATGCCTTCGTATGGCGGCAATGTTTGCTGCACGGGGAATGCGGTCACAGGCGGCGCACTTGATCAGCGCAAGATGGAGCTGCGTCCGGATATTTTGGTTTATACTTCTGATCCGTTCAAAGAAGGAACGGAAGTGAGCGGCCCGATTGACGTGACCCTGTATGTGTCGTCCGATGCCAAGGACACAGATTTTACGGTGAAGGTTTTAGACGTTTATCCGAATGGTCCGGCTTATAACCTGGATGAGACGATTCAGCGGGTTCGTTATCGCGAAGGGTACGACAAGCCGCCCGTGTGGATGGAACCAGGGAAAGTTTACAAGGTCGCATTACAGCCGATGGTGACGAGCAATTATTTTGAGGCAGGCCATCGCATTCGCATCGAAGTGTCGAGCAGCAATTTCCCACGCTTTGACCGCAATATGAACACGGGTGGGAACAATTATGACGAGGTGAAGGGCGTGGTGGCGCACAATGCGGTACATCATTCGGCGCAATACCCGTCGCAAGTGACGATTAGTGTGGTGAAGCGTCAGGCAGGATCGTGAGCTTTCGCTAAATTGGAAGCTCGCTTACGCCCCCGCTGTTTCGAGCCAGCTTCGCATCTGGCTGCGCCCCACTAGGCCGGGTTGTTGAAAAACAGGTTGGCCGTTACGGAGTACGACAAAGTTTGGAATGCTCTGTACGCGGAAACGCGCGCCGAGTTCCGGGTGCTTTTCGGTATCAACTTTCAATACCAAGGCGCGTCCGGCCATTTCGTGCGCCAGGGCTTTTACCTCGGGCGCGGCCATGCGGCAGGGACCGCACCATTCGGCCCAGAAATCGACCAGCACCGGAACGCGGGCTTGGCGGATGATCTCATCGAAGGAGGAGGCGTCCACGTCAATTGGCTCAGCGGATGGGGGCAGGGTCGCTTTACACGAGCCGCAACGTCCGGCGTCGGAGAGGTGTTTGGCTGTAACACGATTATTGGTGCCACAACTCGAACAGGTTCTAATGACCGAGAAGCTCACTGCTGTATTTTAAAACTTCGTGCCTTATACGATCCGAGCCGTCAGGAATTCTTCTGATCTGGAAGTTGTTCGCGCTCTGCTGCGGGAGTATGCCGTCCATTTGAACGCCTCTCTGGGCGCAGAGCACATCTGCCTGACAGAGTATGAGAAAGAGCTTGCGGGCCTGCCGTCTCCCTATCAAATCATGTTGATTGCTTTTGCCATTGACGACCATGGCAATGAGGAGGTTGCTGGATGCGTTTTACTGAAGCCAATAGAAGGTGCGTGCGAGATGAAGCGGCTCTGGGTACGGCCTCAGTTTCAGGGCTTGGGTATTGGCCGCAAGCTGGCTGAAGAGTTAATTGATGCCGCGAGGCAACACGGCTATTCTGCCATGTATCTCGATACCGTTCCTGCTGCTATGAAAGCTGCTTATCACCTGTACCGCGCTTTGGGCTTTGCGCCGGTCGAGCGGTATAACGACAATCCGGTGCCCGATGTTGTCTTTTTCCGGCGGGATCTATAATTAAACCTCCAGGCCCACAGCGCGCATGAGTTCCAGCGCGTTGCTATGCGTGACAACGCCGGGCTTAAGGCGGTAATCAAATTCGATTTGTCCACTGACAATCCGGTCATCAAAGTGAACATTTTGTGCGCTTCCGTTCAAATCCTGCTGAATGTGAGCTAAGGCTAAGTCGTGAGTGGTTACCAGGCCGATAGCCTGAGATTGAATCAGTTTGTGAATGATCGCGGCGGCACCGATGCGGCGGTCATGCGAGTTGGTCCCGCTTAATAATTCGTCCAGAAGAAAGAGTACAGGGCGATTCTTTTTTGTGAGATCGACAATCTGCCGGATGCGGCTGATTTCCGCAAAAAATCGGGAACGGTTGTCAAGAAGCGAGTCGGTAACGCGGATACTGGCTCCGATCTGCAGGGGCGAGAGACGCAGGCGACGAGCGCCTACGGGCGCGCCCGCCCAGGCAAGCACGCAGTTGAGGCCGACGGCACGGAGAAGCGTACTTTTGCCGGACATGTTGGAACCGGAAACAATCAATAGTTTGAGATCACCCGTGAACGCCAGATCGTTTGGAACGCTGCGCGACTCAGGCAATAACGGATGTTGCAGGTCGCAGGCTTCGAAGCACGGCGACCCGGTTTCATTCAGATCGGGGAGGGACCAGCGGGGATGCTCAAAGGCAAGGGAGGCAAAGGAGGACAACGCCTCCAGTTCAGCAACAGCGTTTAGCCATTGCGACACGTACTGTCCGGAGTGCCTGCGCCAGTTTTCAATGCCCAGTGCCAGCTGCGTAAACAAAAGAACAACGGGGCCGATGGCTCTAAGTAGACTGTGGTCGCTTGAGTGGAGCCAATCGATCCAGCGGCCCAGTTGAGCGATGCGAACGGAGGCGGGCTCTCCCTCGACAACTAATTGCTTACGGAGGTTCTGTAAATAAGGTGACTGAAAAGATTCACGCTCCAAGCGCTCCAGAATCAAGGACAGCACATCAAGGCCGTGGCCTGCTGCTGTTTCTGCTGCTTCAAGGACCTGACGAACACGAGAGCGCAACCAGTAGCCGATAGCCACGTTGAATCCAGCTACGCCAGCTAGCAACCAGAATGGAACTTTTTGCGCAAAAAATCCAACAATCGAAACGAGACCAAGCGACCCAAGCAGCGCGGCGATCGGGCGCAGGGCGGGTAGAAAGGTGACGGACGGAGCAATTCCCCAGTGGTGGAGCGCGTCTACGTGAACGTCCGCTTGTATGTCGCTTCCGAGCAGCGCCAAATTTTCGCGCAGGTCGAGGCGGTTCTGCAGTTCCCGTACCGCTGACTGACGGGCCAGAACCTCTTCGAGGCTGGCGGGCGCGAGCAGCCAATCGGCCAGCGTGTTTTCACCGGCGGCGGTACGGGTATTGGAGATGAGCTCAAACAGCGAGCCTTTCCCGAAAAGGTCCAAGTCGCCGCTGTAAACGTGCGAGCTGTCGGCGAAGCGATCTCCCGTGTTACCGGTTCCTTGCCATCGGTCATCGAGACGGGTGAGGGCGCGACCGTAAAAACGGAGCGCCCGGTCTGCCAGAGTGCGGCGGCGCATCACTCGCGAGTGCCAGGCAGCGAGAGCGATAAAGGCCAGTGCCGGAAGAAGCAGCAGCCAAACCGGAACGAGGTGCGGACCAAAGACAAGGTAGGCGAGAACGGCTTCGGTAATACCGAGGAGTAAACGCCAGTTGCCGATGCGGATAAAAAGGCGCTCGGCACGGTTCCGTTCGGCTTGCCATCGGGTTTGCCGCTTTTGGTATTCTTCACGGGGAGTCACTGTTCACAGCATAGAAGGAAGCAAAAGCCGCA
>JAFAZU010000688.1 GCA_019239585.1 Acidobacteriaceae bacterium | reverse complement strand
GCAGCCGCCAAACGACGCCGATCCTGCACGGTAAAGACAAAGCCGCCTCGCTCCTCAGACTGGGGCATACCGACATTGTCGCCGCTTGCTGATCGTGGCAAAATTTATGGCGACCCACTTAGAGATACATTGGATTTAAACAGCCCGGGAATTTCCCACCAGTTGAAAGTTGTTGGCCGATAAGCCAATGCGCCGCCAAATGGCAAGGCGCTGTTGAACCCGCCGCGTTTGTAAAGCCCATCGACTTCAAAACGCAAGTGATGGAAAGGAACTCGGAATTCAGCGCTCGCACCTAGAATGTAGCGCGCAGTGTGAGACGAGAAGGCCGAACCTGGAATCTGTTGGCTAAACTGGCCAACTCCATTCACGCTATTAATAATACTTGGGCCCAAAATACCCGTGTTACTGGCGCTGAACATACCGGTAATCGGCACGCCACCCTTCAGGCCCAGCGTAACTGGCCAATGTCCCTCATCCTGATCCTGAGCAAATAGAACGCTTGCGCTGATTAGTGCGCATGCTAAAACAGAAAACTTTGTCAATTTTTACCCCTCCATAAATTGTTCAAATATGCTTAGCTCATTGAACTATTTGAAAAATACTAAGCTGTAGTTGGTAGAATTTTACAGCTCGACTGACCTCTGGTTGAGTGATGGAAGGCGTGCAAAACAAGTTTCGGTTTTCTATCCTAAGCAGATGTACTTATGATAAATACCCGTGAATATAGTATGACTTATTAATTACTACTGACAATTTACACAGACTTAATAAAAATAAAGTAACTGAAAGTGTATAGAAAATAGACAACTGGTACAGCAAACATACTGCTGTCCAATCGGTCCAAAATTCCGCCATGACCAGGCAGCAGATTCCCGCTGTCCTTTACCCCTGCTCCACGCTTAATAGAAGACTCTACTAAGTCACCTAACTGGCCGGCAATATTTCCCCCGACGGCCATAACAGCTACAAGGGAAAGCGGAAGAGAAGGCAGCATCTTACCTAAGTAAAGTGAGCCGAAGAGAGTCGATGCCGCCACAGAAGCAGCAGCGCCTTCCCAACTCTTACCCGGACTGATGATAGGCGCTAGTTTATGCTTGCCGAATCGGCGTCCAAAGTAGAAGGCAGCCGAATCGCCCACCCAATTGAGCGCCAGCGCAAAGAACAGCAAGTGAATGCTCTCCTGCCGCAGATTGAAGGCTAAGCGCCAGGGAGTAAAAGCATAAAACGCGCCCAGAACCACCGAGCCCGCTTCCGGAACAATTTCCCGCAAATTTGGCTTTCGCAGTAAGAGTGTTAGTTCCAAAGCCAAAAAAAGCATCGTAGCCCAGAAAATCTGCTGCGGTCGGAAGATAATGACAGCGCCAATCAGAACACCAACCGCTCCAGGACGGCCGATTCCATGAGCGGCAACAATCGTAGAGAACTCCCAGTAACAGAGAACTCCCACGACCAGAGCGGCCCCGATAAACACAGAAGAGGGAGCTCCAAAGACAAGGTATACAGCAAAAACAATCAGCGCCAGCGCTGTCAGGAGGCGCTTCATATCACTCAACTCCGCGAGACAGCAGGATCAGGCAAGCGGAAGTTCCAACACTTCTTCATCCACCAAGCAGGTCGCAGACTCTCCCGGCAAAATCCCCCCGAGCGTTAAACCGCCAAAGCGCCTTTCCCGATTTTGAAAGTCGAAGATAGCTTCTAAAAGATCGGTGCGTTTGAAGTCGGGCCAAAGCGTGTCCGTGACGTAAAGCTCCGCATAAGCAATCTGCCAGAGCAGAAAATTGCTGAGCCGCATCTCTCCCGATGTTCGTATCAGCAGATCGGGATCTTTCAAGCCGGTAGTGTACAGGTGATTGCTGATGCCCTCCTCTGTCACCTCAAGTGCATCCAGATTTCCCTCCAGCCTCGCATTTTCAAGTAAAGCATTCACCGCGTCAATCAACTCGGTCCTGCCGCCGTAATTGATGGCCAGGTTCAAACGCATGCCTCGATTAGCGGCGGTTTTATCCATCACGGATTGCAGCTCGCGCTGCACAAGGTCGGGAAGCGATTCGAGCCTGCCCACGGCGACAAGCTGAATGTCGTTCCGCATCAAGTTGGAAAGCTCGTTGCGCAAGTAGAACCGCAGCAAGCGCCACAAGCCCTCAATTTCATGACGGGGGCGCTTCCAGTTTTCAACCGAAAAGGCGTAAAGGGTCAGCGCTTCCAAACCGAGTTGAGCGCAAGTCTCTACGGTTGTACGAACCGCAGTCACGCCCGCTTTATGGCCCATAATGCGGGGGAGATTTCGTTGTCTAGCCCATCGCCCGTTTCCGTCCATGATAATGGCGATATGGGCGGGTAGACGCTTAGGATCAAGCTGTGCGGCAATCCGCCAGTCGCGCTCACCGGGAGTGAGCGCCTGAAGCAATTCCTTCATTGAGTCAAGCTCCATGGTACCTCAAGACCCACTAATTTCAGGGTCATTAGAAGTGTTCGGAGCGGCCTGCAATTGTCTCGCCCATTTGGTTCAATAAAGGAACGCAAGCGGCGGCAGCGCACAGAAAACTTCCGAACGGAAGCTCATAACTTCTAATCTCTTTCCGAGCTAGAAGGATAAAAGCAATGCCGATAATAGACCCGCTGATTGCCCCCATCAGGAGAGCCCAGAGGCCCCCATCCGCACCCAGAAACGCTCCGAGCATGACCAGCAGTTTGATATCTCCAAATCCCAAGCCTTCCTTTTTCCGCCACTTTGCATAAAGGAAACCGGCCAGCCAAATGGGCCCGGCCATCAGCGCCGCCCCGGTTGCCATGTTGAATAGCGATTGCCATACCGGTCTGCCATTTCCCAGTAGCAATTCGCCCAGCATGCCGGGAACGGAAACAAAGCAGGACAAAATAGCGCCTAACACCGCGCCTCCCAATGTG
>JAFAZU010000199.1 GCA_019239585.1 Acidobacteriaceae bacterium | reverse complement strand
GAATCACGACAAACTGATGGGTCAGATCGCCCAACGAGTCGAGGACAAGCGACTGCGGAAACTCATCCGGGCATTCTTAAATGCCGGGGTGATGGAGAACGGGCTAGCCAGCCCGAGCGTGGCAGGGGTCCCCCAGGGTGGTCCTCTTTCGCCCTTGCTCAGCAATCTCGTGCTCGACGAACTCGACCGCGAGTTGGAGCGTCGCGGACTTCGCTTCGTGCGCTACGCGGATGACTGCAACATCTACGTCCGCAGCGAACGAGCGGGACAACGGGTGATGAAAAGCATCACGCGATTCATCATCAAGAAGCTCAAGCTCAAGGTAAATGAGACCAAGAGTGCGGTGGCGCGACCGCAGGAGCGAAAGTTCCTCGGGTTTAGCTTTAGCGCGGGCCCCGAGGTGAAGCGCGTGATCGCGCCGAAGGCTCTGGAGCGTTTTAAGCAACGAATCCGAGAGATCACACGCCGGGCCAAGAGCGTCAGCATCGAAGCAACCATAGCGGAACTGGCTCCCTATTTGCGGGGTTGGCGAGGCTATTTCGGCTTTTGTCAGACGCCCGAAGTGCTGCGGTCCTTAACCGGGTGGGTGCGGCGCAGACTGCGCTGTGCGCTCTGGCGGCAGTGGAAAACTCCACGTCGGCGCCGAGCCGCACTGCTGGAACTGGGGGTCCGTCCGCGCTTGGCGAGCAGTATGGCCGGCAGCGGTCGTGGTCCTTGGTATCTGGCTCTGACGCACACTCTCCATGTGTGGCTTTCTAAGGCCTACTTCCACTCGCTCGGCCTTCCTTCATTGGTCGAGGAGCACTAGCGTAACCGCTCGAACCGCCGTGTACGGACCCGTACGCACGGTGGTGTGGCAGGGGTCGGCGGGTGACCGCCGCCCCTATGCCGATCAAACGCGGTTCCGGGTAAAGTGACTGCTCGTCATGGCCGGATGTCAACTTTCTCTGATTGGCAGACGACTCCTCACACCAGAAACACCGCGCCGATGTGTTTTCATCTCGGCATCGATCCTCGGATCCCAAACTGCTGATGTTTCGTGCAACGGTAAATGCCTTGGTCGAACAACCACCACCACTTCGTGTTTTAATGCGGTGTGAGTAATGCCACTCCTGCTTACTCGTAGCGTAAGGCCCGGCTCGGGTCGACTTGAGCGGCACGGAGCGCGGGCACGAAGGCAGCGGCCAGGGCCACCACCAAAAATAATCCGGAAACACCCAGAAAGGCGATCGGATCCGTGGGGCTGGTGTGGAATAAATAGCTCTTCAGCACGCGCGTGCCAGCATAGGCCGTAACGACTCCAACAGCAACGCCTGACAGCGCCAAGCGGGCCGCTTGGGTAAGGATCATTTGCACCAAGCGGCTCTCCGGTGCACCTAGCGCACGGCGGATGCCCCATTCCTGCCTTCGTTGGGTAACGGAATAGGCCATCAGTCCGTAGATGCCGACCAGGACGAGAACCAGAGTGCCCACGGCGAAACAGGCCAATACTTGCAGGAGGAGTCGCCGCGGTCCGAGCTGTGCGTCGATCAGACTCTGCATCGGTTCGAGATCGGAAACCGGTTGTGCCGGACTCACCGATTGCACCGTGTGCCGGACGGCGGCGGCAAATGGCAGGGGATGATTCTTCACACGAAGGGCGAGCATCGCGGAAGGGATAGGAGCTTGCGCCAACGAGACGTACACGCCGCGATTCCAGCCGGTGCCTGCCAAGTCCTGATGCGCGTTCCCCACAATACCGATGATTTCGGCCGGCGCTTTCTGGACGCCGCCTATGAGGAGACGCTGACCAATCGGGTTGGGTCCCGCCGGATAACCGGGCCAAAAGTGGCGCGTGCAGTTCTCATCGATGACAGCCACCCGCTGTGTCCCGTCGCGATCGCGTTCCGTAAAGGTGCGGCCTCGTTTGAGCGGAATCCGAAGAGTCTGAAAGTAATCAGGCGTCACGACGAACAGGGCGGCCAGGGGGCGCTGGTTGAGAGGCAATGGCGGTTGGCTGGCATTTTGGACCGGTGTTCCGGGATAGCTGGTCATCGGCAGCGAGAGGGAAAAGGAAGCGTGTTCCACGCCGGGTAACGAGGTGAGGCGTTGCAGGACATTCTCGAAGAAGCGGACCGAGTCGGCGCTGGGCGGCAGAGCAATGTGGGCGGTGAGCAGGTTCTGCGAGTCAAAGCCGAGAGGTTCGGTGCGGAGGCGCAGGATCGTTTCCAGCAGGAGTGTGGTTCCGATCAGCAGCACCACAGAAAGTGCGATTTGAGCGGCGACGAGAATCGAGCGCAAGCGGACGCGGGGGGAACTGCTCTGGCTGGCGCGCAGAACAGCCATCAAATCAACACGCGAGGCGCTGATAGCGGGCGCCAGGCCGAAAACGATACCCGTGAATAGAGACAGAGCGATGGCGAACAGAAAGACCGGTGTATCGAAGCGAATTTCGTCCGTCCGCGGCAGATGAATAGTGCTCAGCTGGCGCAGGGCGGACAAGCTGAGAAAAGCGAACAGTGCGCCCGTGATGCCTCCCCCTAGTGAGAGCAGCAGACTTTCGGTGAGCAGGCGTTTAATGAGGTGAGAGCGGCTGGCGCCGAGCGCGGAACGAATGGCAAATTCAGCGGACCGCGCCGCCGCACGGGCGAGTAAGAGGCTGGCCAGATTCGCGCAGGTAATGAGCAGGACCAGCCCCACGGCGCCGAAGAGTAGCCAGAGTTCCCGTTGTACGTTCCCCACGATCACTCGCTGCAGCGGTGTGGCGGTAGGGGGAGATTTGGGCCGGGCATCGAGCATCGCCGGATGGTTCTTGGCATACCCGCTTTGCAGCACCAGGAGTTCGGCTGTCGCTTGCTCCAAGGTGACACCCGGTTTGAGCCGGCCGAAGACGGTCAAAAAGGGACTCAGAGCGCGGGAGGACGGAGAAAACTGCGGCGACTCTTCGGGCTTTGCCAGCCAGACATCCAGGCCGGCGGAGGGGAACGCGAAATGGGGCGGCAGGACGCCTGTGATGGTGTAAGATCTTCCACCAAGGTCAATGGTCTGACCGAGGACTTGGAAATCACCCTGGAAGCGTTGCTGCCAGAGACGGTAGCTAATGAGCGCGGTGTGATCCGGCGTGGTGAAATTTTGGCCCAGCAAAGGCGAAACGCCCAGGATGTCCAGAAAGTGGGCGGACACGCGATTCGTCTTCAGCACTTCCGGCGTGCCACGCCCCGTGAAGGCGAGATCTTCTTCCATGGCGTAAGCACCAATCGAAGAAAAATTGTGGGCCGCTGCTTGGAGTTCAGCAAAGTGAACGGGTGAGGCACCGCCTGATAGCAGAACTAAGCGATCCGGAGCCTGGTACCCGAGGGGTTTCAACAAAACCGCACGAATGACGCTGAAACAGGCGACGTTGCCGCCCAAGCCGAGAGCGAGCGTGAGAACGGCTGCGAGGACGAAGCCCGGGGTTCTCCCGAGCGAACGGAAGAGGCTCATGGCTCTAGTATGAGGCTTTCGTCTGGGGAGACGAAACGGACCCTTGGTCTCCCGTATCGGACCGGTTCAGAGACCACAGGGGCATTTTTTCAGTATGAATCCCTGAAGAACAACAGTCTGATAGCGTAACTCCCTGTTGGCCCGCCACTCGGGACCGACCAAACGAACCTCACCCTGACATGTGCTCACGAATAACGTTCGGTCCGCGGTCGATGGTGGCCGGTGTGGCCGCACTCTAGCGGTCACCCTGGATGGCGATTTCACCAAGGTCGCCTGCGGTCCGCTCGATGCTCCTGCTCCCTGCTCACACTCGTGTCTTTGCTCCCAACATGCTTCCGCCATGACGATCCTCCGCTTGCGTGACCCACCGGCGGAGCTCCTGGACACTGGCCGCGACGGCACTCTGTTCGTCATCGCCATAATCCGGGTGTAAGAAGTCGGTTTCGACCGCCAGGATCCCGTCGAAACCAGCGCGCCCGAGTTTCTGAATGAGTCTGGCGTTGTCATCATCATATTTCCTTAGTTGATGGGCATGCGTTCCTCAAAGAAGTCGGCGAGACGTGAGGCAGCCGGCGGATCCAGGTTTGCGAGCACCGCCACCACGGTGTTGGTATGTGGATACACGCGTAACTCGCCGTTCATGCCGGGTGCGCCCCCACCATGACCGAAGCGCTTACCTTGTGGCTCTTCCGAAACCATCATGCCAAACCCGTAGCCCTCGCCGGCCGGCATCGGCGGGCTCCCTGCCTGCTTCGAGGTCATTTGTGCGTACAGCTCGGGTTTGATGAGCTTACCGCTGCCGAGTGCTTCGGCGAAGCGGAAGAGATCTCCTGCTGTCGAATAGCCGCCGCCCGCCGAAGTGCCACGCCAAGGTAGGGTATCGACGTTACTCACCCAGGCGCCATTCTTCCGGAGGTAGCCCACGGAGCGATGGGAGACCGCTTCTGATTCGGGCAACGAGTCCGTGTTTTGCATGCCAGCCGGAAGGAAGATATGGGTGCGAACGTAATCGTAATACGACAGGCCCGACACATTCTGAACCACCAGGCCCAGCAGCAGAAAACCATAATTCGAGTAGGCCCACTTTGAGCCGGGCTCGAATTGTAGTCCGCGGCCGCCGTAGAGCTTAACGTAATCGGTGAGCTCACGGGTTTCCAGCCGGTGCTGGTCGTACTCAGGCGTGAAAATATCGCCCGTCCCGCCCGTATGCGTCAGCAGATGGCGAATGGTCACTTTCGTGGCTACCTCCTGATTGGGATAGTGGGGCAGATACCGGCCCAGCGGTGCTGCCAAGTCGACCTTGCCATCGCCCACGAGCTGCAGGATCGCAGTCGCGGTAAACATTTTGTTCATCGAACCGATGCGGAAGCGGGTATCAGCGGTGTTGGCCACGTGCTTTTCGCGATCGGCGAGGCCGTAGGATTTTTGGAGCACAACCTGGCCGGAGCGAGCGACCAGCAAGCCGCCCGAGAACTTGTCTTGGGAGGCCAGTTCAGCGGCTTGGCGATCAAGGGCGTGGACCGCTTCTGGCCACGGAAGGCGCGCCACGGCCGGCTGATCCGGGGGCCGAACCACGTGAAGCCCGAGGCCCTTGACCCTGGGGGGATCCGTGCTGCTCACATCGAGCGTTAAAAGAGCGTAATGGCTACTTTCCCGTTCCTTGACTAAAGCTTCGAGATGCAGCGGCTCACTTTTTTCAATCC
>JAFAZU010000324.1 GCA_019239585.1 Acidobacteriaceae bacterium | reverse complement strand
AAGCAAATGCGAAGCGTCGGGCTGCTTCCATTGCCCTCAATTTAGATTGAACAAGCCGGTTCAATGCGCCGCACAAAAGTGTTACTGACACAGGAGCAACGATTGCGCCGATAGCAACGAACATTCCCACCGCAATCGGCATTCCGTGGGTCCCGAGGCGTGCGTGCCAGCGGTGCTCCCACACCATGACCGGCCCGATCATCCCGGCGGCATTGACGAACGCTCCAAAGACAATCAGCAGCGCTAATGCCGCGAAGTCAGTTCGTTTTGATAGTTTGCCAATGGAGGAGCGGTAAGGGTCCTCAATCACGGTGGTTGCCGGAAGCACCGGCAAAATCGCTATGTTGTCGTGAGGGCAGGCTTTCACACAGTCGAGGCAGAACGTGCAATCCAGGTTGCTTGCCTTTTTCGGCTGGAACAGGTACAACTCACAGCCGCGCGCGGTTTCGTTGCCGCGAATGCAATCGTGCGTGCGGCAGCTATTACAAACCTTGGCGCTTCGCACACGCACTTCGCGCGGCGATACAAGCGAGCTTACAAAATGAAACTGCCCGATTGGGCAAACATACTTACAGAAGCTGGCACCCCGGAAGAGCCCATCGATCAGCAGGGCCGCTCCAAAATAACCGGTAATGATCCATGCCGTAATAAAGGGGCTGTTCCACAATTGAAATGCTTCGTAGGTCCATAAATAGAGAACAAGCAGCGCAATGGAAAGCCACTTGGTCCGCAACGGTTTCGGCCATCGCCACTTTGCCGGCAGAACTGCCCGTCCCATGTCCCGCACAAGCGTGAAAGGACAAACCATGCAGAACAGGTTACCTACCGTGAGCAAGGCCAAAACCGATAGCGCCCGCCAGTGAATCCAAGGCAGCACGCCCGCCATGTTCGCAGGTGTCACCTGTGGCCCCCTAAAACCATCTGCAATTACAGCCACCGCGACGAGCAACATGGCTGCCTGCGCCGCTCTCCGGAGAACCGGCAATCGCATCGTGAGGCTCGCTTTCCCCGCTTGCTGAAACGGTGCGCGTTGCAGTTTGATTTGTTCCTGCTCTCCCCTCTTGTACGGAGATAACAGGCGCATGGTAAAAGCGATAGCAGGCACCAGATACACCATCGAACCGGGCACCCACATGATGGCGCCTGCCAGCGCCTGGTCGTCCGTAGCGCTGAATCCGGATATATGGACGACCTCGTAACTGGGATAAAGAACCTTTCCAGAGAAGATGAGAAATGCGGAGAGGGCCGTATTCACAATGTCGGAAAAGAGCAGGTAGGGAATTGCTGCCCACTCCGGCCAACGGCTTTTGCCCGGGCCTTGCCGAATCAAAGGCCACCAAAAGAATACGCCCGTCCAGAAAAACGAAGCGTGTTCGACACTGTGCCATGCGGATGAACGCAATGCCAGCTCGTAAAAGACCGGCACGTGCCACAGCACGGTGCTGAGCGCAAAAAGCAGCCAAGCGACCGGCATTGCGGTTAGGAGCTCAAAGAATTGCCGCAGCAGGCGCCAAGTCAGAAACGGCCCCAATGCTCCTTTCACGAACGCCTTGGGCAGCCCGCGCAGGAGCGGCAGCGTTGGCCGTCCCAGCAAAAGTAGCGGCGGTGCAATCATCATCAGGAGCAAATGCTGCACCATATGCGCGGATAGAAACAGCGAATCGAAAGTATCGAGCGGCGATTCCAGAGCAAGAAGCAGCACGAGTAGTCCGCCCATGAACGCCCAGAGCCGGTTGAAATCCAGGCTGCCGTGAAAGAGTCGGCGTCCACGAATCCATCCCCGCAGATATACCAGGGCTGTCACAATGAGAAACGCTACCGAGAGCGGGTGAATGTGCCAGGATAAAAAGGCGCTAGGGGAGAGATCCACTTCGTTAACGGCCCGCCGGGCTAATCACAGCAAAGTCACGCGGCAGTTTATCCAGCGGCTTATTAGTATCCCGGGCAGGCGGAATATGTGGGGGGTGCAAAGTTGCCAGGTAATCGACCAGCGCATCCACTTCTGCCGGAGTCAGTTTCTTACCATAAGCAGGCATGTTTCCGCCGCCCTGCACAACTTGACGGACCAGTTGATCTTTCGTCAGGCGAGTTGCTACATCATCCAAAGCGGGTCCGCGCTGCCCGCCGACACCGCCCAGGGCATGACAATTGCGGCACTGCTTATTCTGAAACACGAGTGCGCCATGCATCTGAATCGGGCTGCGGCCATCTACATGTTCAACCGGTATCACTGCTCCGCTCCAGGCTTCCATTCTGGGCGACCACGGCGATGTTTCGCCCATATAAGCAAGCACGCCGACGGCAAGAATAATAAAAATAACCGACAATACGGCTACAGGACGCCGCTTGTAACTCTTCTCCCCTGTACCAGCGATAAACGGCAGCAGCAGCAGCCAAAGACCGATCAGGCCGGGTACCACAAACAGGACAATGACCTCCATCCAATCAGGAATCAGCGCTAGCGCAGCGAAGATCGACAGGAAGTAAAAATCAGGGCGCGGGTTGGTGTTGATCAGTGTCGGATTTGGCTGTCCCAACGGCCCTTTCGGTCCAAAGAAAAAGGCGCAGGCCACAATTCCGAGCATGACCAAAGCGGCGGCAACCAGGTCCTGACCGATCGCGTTCGGTACAAACGGCACGCCTTCCTTGCGCAAGATTTCGGCATATTCGGCATCATAGGTATCACGATGCACGGGATGTCCCGGCCTTGGATACTCATTAATTCCTTTCGTCAATACCAGCCGCAAGTGCATGCTCACAATTGCAATGATCAAGCCAGGAATGATGAAGACGTGTAACGTCCAGAACCGCGACAGGGTTTCGCCCGCTATGATCGGCCCGGCTAACAACAGATGCACCAGTTGCGAACCGATTAACGGGACTCTTCCGGTCACGGATGCACCGATGCCCAAACCCCAGTAAGCGTCCTGGTCGAAACGCATCACTTGGCCCGTGAAGGCCATCGCCAGCGTAAAAACCAGCAGCCCGACCCCGCTCACCCAGGTCAGTTCCCGAGGATATTTGTAAGCGCCAAATAGGAAAACCTGAATCATGTGCAGCGTCATCAGCGCCACCATGAAATTCGATCCCCAGTAATGGAGCGCGCGCATGTACCAGCCTAAAAACTGCGCATGATTCAGATATTGCAGGCTGGTGTAAGCGTCATTCGCTGATGGAATGTAAACGAATGCCAGAAAAGAGCCGGTAACGATTTGGATGATAAAACATAGCAGCGTGGCGCTTCCGAAGATGTAAAACCAACTCCCTGAGCTGGCGGGAACCTCATGTCCGGCGGTGGAGGCGTAGAGCGCTGTGAGGTGCAATCGATCATCCAGCCAAACCGCTGCTTTCCGCAACTTGTCCATACGTTTTTTC
>JAFAZU010000190.1 GCA_019239585.1 Acidobacteriaceae bacterium | reverse complement strand
GTCTCGGTTCCGCTGCCTTGCCGTTTTCAGATGACTTTCCATTACTCGTTCTGTTTTCGGCAGACTTCGGAGCAGGTTCCTTCCCTTCAGGCGATTCCGCCACAGCGGTTGCGGTCTCAACCGCCCCCGTCTCCGGAACTTCCGATGCCGAAACGTCATTCGATGATGGTTTTGCCTCTGTTAACTCCATCTGGGCATGACGATCTTCATTTGCGTCTTGAGGCTTCTCGTTGGGCGTGCCTTCGGTGGCACCCGCGCGGTCTACTACTTGTTCTTGATCTTCGAGATGATTTGCCAAATTTCCCTCACTCCCCGGCCATCGACGGCCGAGAACGGCACCGGCTCGCAATCGGGCGCTTGGTCCCGGATAACAGCCAGTCCGGCTTTTAGTTGATTACTGCTTTTCAGTTTGTCGGCCTTGGTGACGATCACCTGATACCGACGGTTGTAGAACTCCAGCCAGGCTTTGAGTTCCAAGTCCATTTCCATCCATCCTCGCCTAGCATCAATGAGGAGGAGCGATAAGGCTAAATTTTGCCGGTATCGCAAATAACTTTCAATCAGCTTTTTCCAGCGGGCTTTTTCTTCAAGCGAAACTTGCGCGTACCCGTATCCAGGCAAATCAACAAATCGCAGATCATTGTTGATTTGAAAAAAGTTGATGAGCTGAGTACATCCAGGACGGGAACTTGTAAACGCCAGCCCCGATTGCCCGGTCAGCTTATTTAACAAACTGGACTTGCCAACATTGCTTCGCCCCAGAAAGGCGACTTCCGCTGGCCCGTTCAGCAATTCAGGCGGGAACTGTTCCGGTCGGGCGGCGCTGATAATCAGTTTGGGAAGAGACGGATTCGCCATCTCTTCCGGCTGTTTCTTTCCAGCGCGCTTAACTGCTTGTATTCCCACCACGGCTTACGCTTCCATTCAAACGCGGAACTGATTGCAAAGCCGCACTCTAGTGCGTCAAATTATCTTCGTTCGGCCGGGACGTCAATTCTACTGCAGTGGCTACCGGAGCCAGCGGCAGCGCGACAATTTCCCGTTCCAGCGCCAGCTTCAATACCTCATCCATCGATGTCGTCCAGTGCAGCTTCATCTCTTTCCGAATGTTCTCCGGAATATCAGCCAGATCTTTCTCGTTGTCTTTCGGCAGAACAAGCTCAAAGATCCCCTGACGGTGAGCGGCCAACATCTTTTCCTTTAAACCGCCGATCGGCAGCACGCGCCCCCGGAGCGTGATTTCACCTGTCATGGCGATGTCGCCACGAACCGGGATACCTGTCAACGCACTGCAAATACTTGTTGCAATTGTGATGCCAGCAGAGGGCCCGTCCTTGGGAATGGCACCTTCCGGGACGTGTACGTGAATATCGAGATGCCGGTAAAAATCTTTCGGCAGTCCCAGATACTGCGCCCGCGACCGCACATAACTCATAGCGGCTTGCGCAGATTCCTGCATAACATCGCCCAGTTTGCCGGTGGTCGTCATTTTGCCCCGGCCTTCCATAACACTGGCTTCCGTCGTCAGAATCGAGCCGCCGACTTCGGTCCAGGCCAGGCCTGTGGTTGCACCAACTTCGTTCTTCTTCTCGGCATCCAGATCGCGGAAGCGTGCCGGCCCTAGCATTTCTGTGATCTTTTCCGGCGCAATCACAATCTTTTCAATAGGCACCAAGGGCGGTTCCGCCGCTTTCGCCCGTTTTTTGCTCTTTTTAGTGCTCTCGACGGCTTCTTCAGCCTGCACCGGAGCATCGTCTTCGATCAACTCAGCAGGCGCTTCGCCCGTCGTTAATGCTTCGGCAGTAACGTCCTCCGGCGTAGGCGATTGCGCTTCCACTACCTTACGCGCCACTTTCCGGCACAGGTTTCCGATCTCGCGTTCCAGGTTGCGAACACCCGCTTCCCGTGTATACGACTGAATCAGGTTTTGCAGGCCAGCGTCTGTAAACTCCACCTGCTCGCCGGAAACGCCCGTGTCTTTCATTTGCTTTGCGACCAAAAAGCGCTTGGCAATTTCCAACTTTTCCAGTTCCGTATAGCCTGAAAGCCGGATGACTTCCATGCGGTCCTGCAAAGCAGGCGGAATTGTGTGCAACACGTTGGCGGTGGCAATAAAGAAGACTTGGCTCAGATCGTACTCAACATCCAGGTAATGATCCATGAACGAGGAGTTCTGTTCCGGGTCCAGGACTTCGAGCAATGCCGCCGACGGGTCGCCACGGAAATCCATCGACATCTTATCAACTTCATCCAGCATGATGATCGGGTTTTTCGTGCCGGCCTTCTTCATCATTTGAATTAACTGGCCCGGCAACGCCCCAATATACGTCCGGCGATGCCCTCGAATTTCCGCTTCGTCGCGCACGCCGCCCAGCGAAAGGCGAACAAATTTGCGCCCGGTTGCCTTGGCAATGGACATCCCCAAAGAAGTTTTACCAACTCCGGGAGGCCCAACAAAGCACAGGATGGAACCTTTCGGATTCTGCACCAAACGGCGAACCGAAAGGAACTCTAAAATGCGCTCCTTGATTTTTTCCAGTCCGTAATGATCACCTTCAAGCACCTGGCGCGCAAATTTCAGGTCGCGGATTTCCTTGGTGCGCTTCTTCCACGGCACCGCCAGCAACCAGTCCAGGTAATTACGGGAAACCGTTGATTCAGCCGACATCGGAGGCATGCCTTCCAAGCGCTTCAACTCGGCGGTCGCCTTTTCGTGCGCTTCCTTGGTCATGCCGGCGGCGTCGATCTTCTTCTTCAGCTCGTCATATTCGCTCTTCTCGCCGCGCCCGAGCTCTTTCTGAATCGCCTTAATCTTCTCGTTAAGGTAGTACTCTTTTTGCGCCCGCTCCATCTGCCGCTTGACACGGCCTTGAATGGTGCGATCCACATTCAGCTTTTC
>JAFAZU010000050.1 GCA_019239585.1 Acidobacteriaceae bacterium | reverse complement strand
TTTCGACAACATCTTTATCGAGAGGCTGTGGCGCTCCTTGAAACACGAGGAGGTGTACCTAAACGAGTACGAGCGCGTGAGCGAGGCTCGTCGCGGCATCGAGCGGTGGTTTGAGTTCTACAACCACCGCCGGCCGCATCAGAGTCTAGGCTACCGGACACCGGCAGAAGTCTATCAGGAACGCCAACGGGCGACGGCCGTCGCCCGAAGAGGAGGAACACGACCCGTCAGAGATTAGCTTATTCAAAGCAAAAAATGGTCTTGACAATGGGGGCCACTTTACCTCTCCGTTCAGCACTATAAGCCATGAAGCAGATGCCTTCTGCACCTTGTATAATCAGTAGTTTACGCACTCTCAACAGATGGAATGGCACAATTCCCGCCGCCTCTGCCAAGATTTTTGTAGCAAACAGACTCCTTAACGCAAGCGGCTGGACATCGGTAGAATATGATTATGAGCCGCTTAGAAGAGATCCAACGTACTCTTCAAGATCTGACCCTGGATGAGTTCATCGAAATTGAACGCTACGTCCATGCTCTTGAACAGGAGCACTGGAATCATCAACTTAATTAGGATGCTGCCACAGGTAAACTTGACTATTTGGCTGACAAAGCCCAAGAAGACCGGCGGGCTGGGCGTCTGAAAGACTGGCCCTCCTCAGTATGAAGGCAGCTTTGGCCCGGTAATCCTCAGTTTTATTCCCAATCTTCGTACTTAACATTGTCGATTCTCTCAAACTCACGTAAGTTGTGAGTGACTAAAATCAGATCATTTGCAAGAGCTATGGCTGCAATCATCAGGTCATTTGGCCCAATCGGAGTGCCTTGCCTTTCCAGCTTTGCACGGATATCACCGTACACAGCGGCTGACCGGTCGTCAAACGGCAGTGATATGAATGCATCAAAGAAACGCTTTAGTCGCATCAGCGTGCGCTCCCCTACATTGCTTTTGGCCGCGCCATATAGTAATTCAGCCTTTACTACCGAGCACAACTTTATGTCGTTGGGCCTTAGCTGCTCAAGCCGTGTTTTGATTGATACCGACTGGCCATTAAGATAACGAATGCAGGTGTTAGTGTCAAAAAGATAACTCAACGAAGAACCTCACGTTCGCTAAATTTTCCTTGACTTCCACGCTCAATAGGACTATCTGCAAACGCCCCATAGGTCTCGTCAAAAAAATTTGACGGCCATGCTTCTACTCGCGGGGGAACAGGCTGAATGACCACAACGACCTCAACATCGGCTTCGGGGAGACCTATGGGCACATGCAAGTTTAATGCTCCATCGGGATCAAGACGTGTTTTGATGGGAATTGCCATCATCGGTGGCCCTCTTGTGGTTTCAACACAATTATAGGATGACAATAGGTTTCTTAAAAAGCCCTATGGTTTTCTGTAAAGATTTGCCCTACGTACTAAGCTGGTAAGAGTCAGGTTTTGAACAGCACAGACCTTTTAGTACTAGGAGGATCAGAGTTGCCGGGCTTATTTAAAAAAACAGCCAATAGTCTCTATAAAGAATTATGTGCGGTATAGCCGGATGTATTGGTTTTGGCAGCGATGTTGCTGCTTTTCAGGTGCGCGCTATGATGGGCTCGCTCGTCCGGCGTGGCCCGGATGATGCGGGTTTGCACTGCTGGAACGATGCTGTTCTAGGACATCGCCGTCTGTCCATCTTTGATCTGAGCGAAGCCGGGCGGCAGCCTATGGTCACGCCGGATCGTAAGGTAGGAGTTGTTTTCAACGGCGCTATCTACAACTTCCGTGAGCTGCGGCAGGAGCTTGAGAGCTGCGGGTACCATTTCAACAGCAACACCGACACGGAAATCCTGCTGCACGGCTATCGCGAGTGGGGCATCGAGCGCCTGTTGGGGCGCTTGCACGGGATGTTTGCCATCGGACTTTGGGATGACGATGCCCGGAAGTGTTATTTGATACGTGACCGGCTCGGTGTAAAACCGATTTACTACACGACTGGCAGCGATGGCTCTCTGGCTTTTGCTTCTACCGCGCGCGCTCTGCGCAGCGCCGGGTTAGCGGGAGACCTAAATCCCCTCGCGATGGCGGAATTTCTGGAGTTCGGCTATGTTACCGATGCGCGCTCGATCTATGAGGGTATCAGCAAACTGCGCGCCGGACATATGCTCCAGTGGTCGGATGGCGTAGTTCGCGAGAGCCGCTATTGGAGTCCACCGGCGGCCGTTAAGCATTCTTCCGTTACTTTCGACGAAGCCGTTGAGGGTACTGAGCGGTTACTGCTTGATGCGGTTAAAATGCGCCTTTTCGCTGATGTGCCCGTGGGAGCTTTGTTAAGCGGCGGTATCGACTCCGGCCTGATCTGCTGGGCTATTGCACGCCTCGGCGGCAACTTGACGGCCTATACGATTGCGACTCCAAACGATCCTGAAGACGAAAGCTCTGACGCGGCGGCAACCGCACGCACGCTTGGCATCCCGCATCGGATTCTGCCGATCCGGCCCGAGGAAATAACAAGCATCGATGATCTCACGGCCGCTTACGGTGAGCCCTTTGCCTGTTCTTCCGCACTGGGCATGTTGCAGCTTTCGCGCATTATCAAACCTGAGGCAACAGTGCTGCTGACCGGCGATGGCGGCGATGACGTGTTTCTCGGCTATCCGGAGCACAAACACCTATGGGCGGCCCAGCGCATGGCGCACAGCATTCCCGGCCCGCTCGCGAGAAGCTGGTACAGCATGCGCTCCTTGGCCGAGCGGTTTGGGGCATTGCGGCGTCCCATGCATTTTCTTGACTACGCAACGGGCGGGTTAGCGGCGGTAGTAGCGGCGCATGACGGCTGGCCCAATTACCAGCGTCATGGATTGCTGGGAGAACGTTTTGCCGGCGTTCGATTGCCGCAACGCGAGATGGAATGGTCTCCGGCGGCCGGGCGGCGCGTGCTGACCGATATGCTTGCCTATGATCGCGATGGGCGATTCGTTGGGGAGTACATGACCAAGGTTGACGGTGGAACCATGTTCCATGCGCTGGAAGCGCGTTCCCCTTTTCTCGACCAAAAGCTGTGGGAATTTGCCTCCGCTTTGCCCTATGGGCTGCGCCTGCGCAAGGGGCAACTCAAAGCAGTGTTGCGGGAACTGGCCCGTCGGCATCTTGGCCCTGCTGTCGCGCGCGGCCGCAAACGTGGCTTTACCATTCCGGCCCAACGCTGGCTTGTCCGTCGCTGGCTACCCCAAGCGCAGGAGGTGTTTCGCAACTC
>JAFAZU010000125.1 GCA_019239585.1 Acidobacteriaceae bacterium | reverse complement strand
GCGCACGACGCAGACGGGGTTTGCGTTTTATGACCAGTTAGGCGAGGGCATGCCAGGCGTAAGGAGTGATAAACGGCAGCAAACAGAGGAGCTTCGTAATTTTCTGGGTGACGGTCCGCCTCCGGTGCTTTTCACATTAGGATCGTCGGCAGTGATGCAGGCAGGCGGCTTTTTCGCCGAAAGCTTGGACGCTACCCGGAAGTTAAATATCAGAGCTATCATGCTGACCGGCAATTTTGGGCGCGAACAGCTCCCTTCTCCCCTGCCATCTTCCATTTTTGTCACCGATTATCTACCCTACTCCGAGATCATGCCCAAAGCGGCAGTCATTGTTCATCAGGGAGGAATCGGCACGACCGCGCAAGGTCTACGGGCAGGGCGTCCGGCTCTGGTTGTGCCCTGGTCACACGATCAGCCGGATAATGCGGAGCGGTTACGGAAAATAGGAGTGGGACGCACCATATCACGCAAGCGGTATCGAGCGCAACTGGTAGTGGAAGAACTGAAGCATTTACTCAACGACAAGAGTTATGCGGAACGAGCGCAACAGATTGGCTCACAAATCGCAAGCGAAGACGGCATATCTTGCGCCTGCGATGCGATTGGAGCGGCATTAAGGACAGCGTGAACAGTTCAAGACAACCCATTCATTCCCGGTTGCGTATGACTGCTACCAATCGATTTCGTTATGCAATACAGTTCTGCAGCACGGAAACGAAGGAATTAGCGAGTTCACCGTCTTATTGCACAAATGCTGGTTTGCGTAATTGGCGCAATCTTCGCCGGTGATGCAGCCTCCGTTTGATGAGCATCCGATTCGGGCTCGCAAATTACATCGTCCGGATCGCTGACGAACCGGAACTGACGGTGAAGGGAACCACGCAACTCGGATCAGTTAAGGCGGATGGCCGGCTCAGAACAGGTTTCTTTAGACGACATGCGTTCCCGGGGAGCGTATACTATTGTTCGATCGATAGCCGGAGGCTCACATGAATTTGCCTGATGCTCCGATTGCACACGAAGGCTTTTTCGCCACACACTTTTTCACCGTGAGAGATCAAGAAAAGTCGAAGGACTTTTATGTCGGTATTCTTGGCGGGAAACTGATTAAGGCGGAAAATCCCTGCTACATCAAGCTAGCTAATACCTGGATCATTCTCAATTCTGGCGGCGGCCCAACTCCCGACAAGCCGGAGGTCCTCCTCGAAGCACCATCGGATCTCAATAGAATATGTAGCTTCCTCAACTTGCGCGTTGCGGACATCTGGGCCTGCTACAAACAATGGCGCGATAAAGGCGCGTTCTTTCTTACCGAACCGCTAGAAAATCATGGCTGGGAATGGCGCTGCTACATGCGTGATCCCGACGGGTACCTGATCGAGGTCGGCCAATATACTCAAATGGCACTCGATCATTTCAAGAACGACGCTAAGTTTTCCCCTAGCGCGGGAGTGTAAGATGCGAGATCAACAGATACGTGCGGCACTGGAGCAGCATTGGGCGGCCTCGGATGCCAACGATTTTGAAGCGGAGCACCGCATCTATCACGAGGACGCGGTGCTGGAATACCCCCAGTCTGGCGAGCGAATACGCGGTCGCCTGAACATACAGATCACCCGCTCTACCCAGCCGAACAAGAAGCGCTTTACTGTCCAGCGAATCATTGGCGGCGATGACCTTTGGATCACCGAATTCATCCTGTCATATGACGGCAAGCCATCCTACACCGTGAGCATCATGGAGTTCAGGGGTGACGAGGTTGCGCGAGAAACGCAGTACTTTGCGGACCCATTCGAGCCCAGCCCATCTCGCACTCAATATGTGGAGCGGATGGAAATGCAATCTCAAGGCGCGGAGACTCGCTAATCACACCGGTAGTTTACGACAATCTCGCGGCGACTCCATACCGCAAAATGATCCTTACTTCAGCAGCACATACTGTCCGCCGTCCGTAGAGGCGATCACCAGATTCATCAGGATGAACATCAAATCGTAATGCCAGCCGTAGGTTTTCTCTCCCCAGAATCCCGTGTGCCAGGAGAAGATTTTCTTCCCGATCGCTCCCAGCATAAGGGCGATCAGTCCGAATGCGGCGAGTTGCGTGAGTACGCCAAAAGTGACTCCCAAGGCGCCGGCGACCTCGGCGATCCCGAGAAAAATCGTGAAGCCCTTCGACATTTCGATGCTCTTCGAGCGCGCCTCCGGATCCTTCAGATGGCTGTAGCCGCTGGTGACGAAAACGAGGCCCACCATCAGTCGAAGCAGGAGCAGGCCGAGATCGGTGAAGCGGGCGAGTTGCGGGAACATCATAAGATCTCCTCAGATTTAAT
>JAFAZU010000570.1 GCA_019239585.1 Acidobacteriaceae bacterium | reverse complement strand
GATCCCCAGACTCCGCTCATGGTGTACGTGTGATGGTAGTTGATCAACCGGGTATTTGCCGCTTTCAGCGTAGACTCCCGCAGAAACCAGTGCGTCGCCTCGCGCAAAGCTTCCACGGAAATTCCGTCTGTGCTGTTGCTCATCGCGACAATTCCGAGATTGGTGGCGTGGGCCGTGATCGCTGCCTGCAGTACGGGTATGAGGGGATGCAAGCGCGCCTCATAGCCCGGCAAGGGCCGGAACTCGCGCGTCAGCCCGCAGCGGACATCCACCTCCCGCAGAAGATCTTCGATGCGGATGTGACGCAGCAAGCTTTCGATCACACGTCGCAGTTGTTTGACACGATCCGGCGGATCGAACGCATCGGCACGGCGGAGAACCAGCCGGCCTTCCCGGAGGGAGACGAACGGGCTATCCGTGAGATGGGAGGCAAAGGCGTGAGCGGCCGCCTGGAATTCATCCGTTAACCTAAATCCGGCTTTTGAACAGGGGGCAGGATGGGCAAGAGTTGCTATGGTGAGGCGTGCGTGAGATTTTAAGTTCTGTCATGGCTCACCCGGCGGGTGAAACGGAAGAGCTGGTTATCGCGGGCGCCGAAGAGAGTTCCGCCGTGGACACCTTTGGCGGGAAGATCTTCGTTCGATGGGATCCAGAAGCCGCCGTAACGGCGTTTGGGCCGGTGAGTTATTTCATCGATTTTCTCAAGACGAATGGGTTATGGGAGCCGTGGGTGCGCGAGTGCCCACTGAGGTACAGCAGCCCCAATGCTCCGCCGAAGGAGGACATTCTCGGGACCATTTTTCTGGCCGTGCTGGCGGGGCATAAACGTTACGCCCACATCAGTACGATTCGCAGCGACAGCGTGCTGCCCGGGTTACTGGGGATGAAGCGGGTGCGCAGTGAAGATGCCGTACGGCGTGCGTTTCAACACGGGGAAGCGGCACCGTATGAGGAATGGCTGCGGAAGCATTTGACGGTAACTTATGGGGAACTGTTGAACGAGCCTTGGATCTTGGACATGGACGCGACGGTGAAGCCGCTCTATGGGCAGCAGGAGCAAGCGGTCCGGGGCTACAATCCAACCAAGCCCGGGCGCCCCTCCCACGTGTATCACTGCTATTTTCTGGCGGCCCTTCGCGTGGTACTGGAAGTGGAAGTGCAACCTGGGAATCAGACTGCCTCGCAATATGCGCAACCAGGTCTCTGGGCTTGGCTGGACCGGCAAGCACGCCCACACTGGCCCCGGCTGTTGCGTGGCGATGTGAGTTGGGGGACCGAGCGCATGCTGCAGGAAGCCGAGCAACGCCAGTTGCCGTATCTTTTCAAACTACGGCAAAGTCCCAATGTGAAGAAGCACATCGCCCGCATTGCGAACCAGCGGGACTGGCAAGCGGCCGGCGGCGGCTGGCAAGGCGTCACGAGTCAATTGCAACTGAGCGGGTGGAGCCGGGCGCGCCGGGTAGTTGTGCTGCGCAGGCTGGTGCGCGACACCTTGGCCGTCACCTCCTCCGATCCGAGCGCCAAGCAAACTGTATTCGCCGGCATGGTGGAGTTGAAACAAGGGTGCGAGTTGTACGAATATGCGGTGCTGGTCACCTCGCTTTCCGAAGAAGTCTTAAGCCTCGCGCAACTGTATCGGGATCGCGCCGAAGCAGAGAACATTTTCGATGAGCTGAAAAATCAATGGGGCTGGACCGGCTTCACTACCCACGACCTCCAGCGCTGCCAGATTCTGGCGCGGATCAACGGCTTGATCTACAACTGGTGGAGCCTTTATACGCGGCTGGCGATTCCCAACCGACACACGGAAGCGACCACCAGCCGCCCTTTGTTGTTGCAGGGAGTGGCGCGGCAAACACAGCATGCCAACCAGGCCACGCTGACCATCACCAGCCTTCACGCCCACGCCCCGAAGGTCCGGCAGGCGCTCGCCGGGGTGAACCAGTTCCTGCAGCGGGTGAGACAAACTGCGGAGCAGTTGCCGCAAACGGATCGCTGGCGCGCCGTGCTTCGCTTCATCTTCCGCGATTGGCTCCAAAATTCTGCCGCTCCGCCCCATCCTGGCCTGCTCGCGACCGGCTAACTGCCGGATTTAGGGTAAAGCGCTACGAAGTACTGAGGCTCCGCACTCAGCTACATGCGAGTGCTGCCGAATCAGAGACTTGCGAGCCAGCGATTCCCTCTCGGTCTGGAATGGCAGAAATCTTTGCGCTACCCCATTAGCGGCTCAGCCCTCGGTTTCCGGCTCGGTCCATCGATTTCTCTGACCTCATTTCCGCAGGCTGCCCGATTCC
>JAFAZU010000512.1 GCA_019239585.1 Acidobacteriaceae bacterium | reverse complement strand
GGCTTTATTGTAGACAACCAAGCGGGTCGCCCGTTCGTTAGGCGCGTATTCTTGTACGTTGAGGATGCGCTTCCAACTACGACCGCTTCCGTCCCTTCTGCTTGCCATGTTGAGTGTGCAGTACGGGGCCGCTTTTGCCAAGCGTCTATTTCCCGTAGCCGGGCCGCTCTGGACCGGCGTGCTGCGTATTTGTTTTTCCGCGCTGATGCTCGCACTCATCTTTCGGCCTCGCCTGACTCATTTGCGACGGGAGCAATGGCGGGCCGCGATTCCATACGGGATCGCGCTCGGCGGCATGAATCTCTGCTTCTACTTCGCCCTGGAACGCATCCCTTTGGGCATCGCGGTCGCCGTTGAGTTTACTGGGCCCTTGCTGGTCGCGCTCCTCGGCTCCCAAAGGCTGCTGGATTTGCTCTGGGCTGTTCTGGCGATTGTCGGAATACTTTTGGTTACTCCCTGGTCCGCTTCCCACAATGCGAATGCAGCCGGTGTCGGACTTGCCCTCTGTGCGGGCCTGCTGTGGGCGGCTTACATCCTGCTGGGTTATCGCGTCTCGCAGGTATTTAGCGGATCGACCGGAGTGGCTGTCGGCATGATCGCAGCTGCGTTAGCCGTTCTTCCAGCCGTTGTATTCTCACCGGCGCGCATGCGCTTCGAGCCTCGCGTTTTGCTCACCGGATTCGGCGTGGCGGCTTTATCGAGCGCTCTGCCCTACACACTCGAAATGGTCGCGCTGCGAGCGATCCCAGCCCGTACTTTCGGTATCCTGATGAGCCTGGAGCCTGCTGTGGCTGCGGCGTGCGGTTGGATGCTGCTGGGTGAGCGACTCTACCCTGCACAGTGCTTTGCGATTGTTCTCGTAATGATGGCAAGCGCGGGCACGAGCATGGCAGCGCGCCGTATAGACAGCCCTATCGAGATTTAAAACGTTTTCAACAGGTGCGCAGCAGTGAGCAGGTCAAGATCCGGATTCGCTGTTTCGAATATGGAGTGGCAAGTCCTCGCCGCTCAGTTCTTGATGGGACGGCATTTTATTCCTAATATCAAGTACTCTGGAAATAGAGGGCAGCGCCATCACAATTACCCTCAATCTTAAGCCGGGAACGCTTGAGACAGCAAAACGATTGCCAGGCTCGAAGCGTCTCTGAGTTTTGGAACGTTGTCACTCGTCCTACAGAAGGAACGCTCTTGGGCTGTCTCCTCAAATTGTTATCGCAAAAATCATATGAGTGGCGAGCCGACACAGCCCGAAGATCTCACAGTCCTGGTTCGATAGGCTGCTAGTTGCGGAAGCGATATGCAACAGCCTTCTGAGTTGACCGGCACTTTTCGCGGCTTGCTGCTATTTGATGTGGCCGAATCCATTGACCTGGGAGCCTTGCACCGTATCCTCGGCACCCATCCAAGCAGGCGCGAACCGGCTTTCCGGCATCCTGCGCCGGAGTATGTGCGCTTTGAACGTCCGCCGGTCGTTGAGCAGGTAGGAACCCGGCAGGTTCGCAGCAGTGAGCAGGTCGAGATCCGAATTCGCTATTTCGAATATGGAGTGGCAAGCGTTGAAATGCAGATGTCGTTCCGAACCTCGTGGAATGAGCTAACTTCATTGGCGAGTCGCTGGATTGCATCTTCCGAACTGGAAGGTTTTGCCATGTCTTTGTTGCGTGAGTCGTTGGCCCGCACCGGCTCGACTTTAGGCAAACCGTACCGGGAATGGATTTCAGAGGATTACTACGTTGTTCAGCTCGACCCTATCCGAACGGGGGATGGCTCCGTTGTCACGGCGGAACAACTGGTGCGGGAACGCGGGGGAGAGATCGCCCAGATTGTGCGCGGAGAAGAAGCGCCGCTATCGCCCACAGAGTGTCGTGAAGTACTGCAATCCACCATGTCTTATTACCCGACCGATCTGCTGGTCCTGGGCTGGGTAGGAGCTTTTATTTATGACATCCGCGAAGCCGCCGCGCCGACGATTGATCTGCTGGAATATGCGAACACCCAGTTATTGGAGTTTCGCTACTATGACGATGTTTTGACGGATGTGCTGGCTGATGTTTATAAGCGCCTGGAGAAACGGCACACCATGTGGGGACGATGGAAGCTGGCCCGCGAGGCGGAAAGCCTGAACACGATCCGCCTGGATTATCAGGAGCTGGTAGAGCGCACTGATACCGCCATCAAGTTTCTGAGCGATATGTTTTATGCGCGCATGTACCGCCTGGCAGCGGCCCGCATCGGAGTCAGCGATTACCGCAATTTAGTAACAGACAAGCTGACGACCGCTCGTGACCTATATGATTCGATGATCAATGAATTTCATCAGGGGAGGGCGTTTTTTCTGGAGCTGTCAGTCGTCGTTATTTTGCTGATTGAAATTGCCTTTCTGTTTATACGCAAGAATTGACATGATCTTTTCCTGATTCACTCCA
>JAFAZU010000485.1 GCA_019239585.1 Acidobacteriaceae bacterium | reverse complement strand
TGACACAATGCCGAATGCAACCGCGCCCGTGGAAGTCAGCACGCCAAGAAAATTCCAAATGCCGGACCAGACAACCGCGACATGCGGTTCGAGCGTATGGGTATAAATCACGGTGGCCACCGCATTAGCCGTGTCATGAAACCCGTTCACAAATTCGAACCCAAGCGCAATCAGCAAAGCGATCCCAAGCAGAACGTAAGCTAAGCTTGACACCGCTTCCGAGCGCTGGAGATCAGACAGCAAATGGCTACCTGCATAAATAGCGCCAATTAAGAGCACTACTCCAAAAACAATGGCACCAATCTTTCCAGGCGTTCGCGTTATCTTCGCATCTAATGCATTTGTAACTCTTGGCGGTATGGGAGCGGATGTCGCGGCGGCGGCTGACATGGTAGGTGAATTCTCCTCAGGGATCAGAACTGAAGCCACGAAGATAGCAGCGACAAGTTACAACTGAATGAAAAACGGATGCATTCCCGGAACTGTTTAGCTGGTTTTCATTAGAAGCAGAGTCATATCGTCATGCTGCACAGCACCTGCCGTAAATTGGTCTGCCGCTTGAAAGATTGCCCGTAAAATTTCGTCTACGGAACGACTTTGCGCAGCTTTGGCCGTTTGCAGCATGCGCTCTTCGCCCCATTCTTCATCGTCTGCGGTCATGGCTTCGCTGATACCGTCCGTATAGGCCAGCAGCAGGTCGCCAGCTTGTAAGGTAATGGACTGCTCTTCGTACTGCACATCAGGCAGCAAGCCGACCACTGGACCGCCAGCCTCTAAGCGTATGACCGGATCATGAGTTGAACTTCGCAGCAGAGCCGGAGGATTGTGGCCGGCATTGACGTAGCACAGCGCCCGCGTTTGCGGGTCGTAAACGGCAAAAAAGAAAGTGGCGTAACGGTTCACAGCCGAGGATTCGTAAACCAGTTGGTTCATCTTTTCCATGAGCCTCGCCAGATCCATCGAGGCAACAACCGTCATGGTTCGCAGGCACGCCCGCAAGCTTGCCATTAATAAGGAAGCGGAAACCCCCTTGCCGGACACGTCGCCAACGGCAATTCCGAGGCGACCATCCGGCAGTTCGATGACATCATAATAATCGCCGCCCACTTCTCCGGCAGGCCGACAGGCTCCCGCCAGGCTGACTCCCCCCACAACGGGCATCCGCTGCGGGAATAAACGCTGCTGCACTTCACGGGCGATTTCAACTTCACGGCTGATGCGCGCACGCTGAGCAGCTTCTTTCGCCAGTGATTCCGCTAGGTCGCTCACTTCGAGCGCCAGTCCGGTTTGCACGGCAACCGTTTGCAGAAGGCGCAGATCGGAAGGAGTATAAGGTTCTTCGGATCTCTTCGACCCCAGCGCGATAACGCCCATCAGTTGCTTGCGTCCAGGCAGGCCTAGTAACAGCTCCGTTTGCAGTTGATTCAAGGTGCGTTTTTCGTCTGTGCCTGCTTCTATAAACCACTCATCGGGATGATCACGGTATAGCAGTATCGGCTGATGGGAGCGCACAAGCGCCTGCACGGTGGATGAGTTTTCGGAGAGCAGCACGGGTTCAGAAAGGGAAAAGCCGAAGACCTCCTGCGGATGAAAGATGTTGCTGCCGCGTACCCAGACTCCTATTTGCCCCACGTGCAAAACATCGGAGATACGCTTGGTGACCATCTCGATGAGTGGCTGCTTTTCGGTGTATTTGCGTGCATCTTCAGAAAGTTGACTCAGTATGATTTCAGTGTTGTAGGCTTCATGGAAAAACCGGCGGTCAATCAAAACTGCTAACCAATTTGTGATGCCTCTGAGCAGGAAAATGCCCCAAAGTCCAGCTCCCATCAGTATGGCCGTTCCTACGTAGCTCATAGCGCGAGAAGCTACCAGGGTCGTAACCACGATAAACAGTACTGCGCTGAGCAGTAGCTGTAGGACAATCACGCCGCGTCTTGCCAGCGTGTACTGAAGACTTTGTCGGATGATTAGCCGCACATCCATCGCACGCTGAACCACTACGACATAGGCGAGAGTCAATGGAAAAATGACATAACACGGCACCAAGATTTCATACAAAGAATCGTGATGAGGATCAAATCCCAGGTAGGGAAGCACAACAAATACGAAGAGCAAGGGGCCAAGCGACAGGGCGCTGCCCACCGCTAACACCCGTAAGCGCCTTCTCGCATCTGCCGTGGATGCGGATCCTAATTTGTCGAAAAGAACAATCAGGAACAGGATGATCGAGGCAGGCTGCAAAGTGTGAAAGATGATGTTTGTCAAGGAGTCCAGCCAAAGGTACAAACTGCTCCAATTAGCGTGAAAGAACCCGATATAGTCACCCCACAATGCGAGAGGAGTAGCCAGGAGTTGCGGCCCCAAAACGATCCATTTCAACCAGGGCCAACGTTTATCTAGACGCCAACGCTCGGGAAAGTAGAGCCCAAACAGCAGCAGGGCCGGAAAACCCACGCATTGCAGAAGGATTTGCCAAAAGCCAAGCAGCACAAAGAGGATACCCGCCCACCAGCGCGGGTCCAAGTTTCCAAAGAATGCCTCACTAAAACTGAGAATGATGAGAACCAACCAGGCATTTGGATCGTATGGTCTGGCCGCCACAACCCAATAACCAACAGCTAAGCTCAGCAGCGGAACGAACAAGATGGTAATCAGGAGCGCAACGAAGCCGGCATCCCAAGACGGTCCTTCACGGGGCGCAAACCGAACGTTTGCAGTTCTTTCGCGCCCGTTTGCTCCGCGTACAGTGACCGCTAAGTTGTCGCCCGGATGCGCCCGATGCACATCATTAAAGAGTTGATAATCGCCGGTAAACGGTTCTCCATTGAGGGCCTTGAGAACATCCCCTTTGGATAATCCGGCGTTTTTGGCTTCTTTTTCAAGACCCACGATCGCTTGCGTATTGTCGTTTACGTCTATGGGTACACGTGCATATTTCGCTGGATGGAACCACTCTTCACGGAGCGCGATCACACCGGCGACGTAGTAGCCAAAACTGATAGCGATGTACAAAGCCAGCGCAATATACTGGACGCGCGAGGAACGCGGTTTCATGTATGCGTTAATACTTTAACTCATTGCGTGTAGAACAGGAGCAACGCGCAGCTTCGGCTCAGTAACGCGCTGCACGTCGTCAACCGTAACGTCGGGGGCAAGTTCTTCTAAAAGCAATCCCTCCGGCGTGACGCGGATGACGGCAAGCTCGGTCACAATCATCTGCACAACCTTTTTGCCGGTCAGCGGCAAGGTACATTTGTGAAGAATTTTGGGGGCACCGCTTTTTGTAGTGTGCTCCATCGTGACAATCAGGCGGCGTGCGCTGGCGACCAGATCCATCGCGCCGCCCATGCCTTTTACGACTTTGCCCGGCACCATCCAGTTCGCCAGATTGCCTTCTTCATCTACTTCCATTGCGCCCAGAATGCTAAGGTCAATATGACCGCCGCGTATCATAGCGAAAGATTCGGCGCTCGAAAAATAGGTGCTGCCCGGCAGTTCCGTGACCGTTTCCTTACCGGCGTTGATGAGGTCCGGGTCTTCTTCTCCCTCCAACGGATATGGACCCACGCCCAACATGCCGTTTTCCGATTGCAGAACCACTTCGATTCCCGGCGGAACGTAGTTCGCAACCAGCGTCGGCATGCCGATGCCCAGGTTCACGTAAAAACCGTTCTGCAGCTCACGGGCGACGCGCTTGATAATCCGCTCGCGCTTAAGCTTTCCGGACTGTTCTTCGTTCAATGCGGCGCTCATACTTTTCACCTTTCACCAGATACTTGACGTAAATGCCGGGAGTGATAATCTCGGCAGGATCAAGTTCGCCTGGTTTCACTAACTCTTCGACCTCGGCGATGGTTATCCGGCCCGCTGTCGCCATCATGGGATTGAAGTTCTGCGCTGTTTTCCGGTACACCAGATTGCCGAGCCGGTCGCCCTTCCACGCTTTGACCAGGGAGAAGTCCGCCGTGAGAGATCGCTCCAATAGATAAGTACGGCCGTCGAACTCGCGCGTCTCCTTGCCTTCCGCAACAACCGTGCCAACGCCGGTCGGCGTGTAGAACGCCGGAATTCCAGCGCCTCCTGCTCGAATCCGCTCCGCTAATGTGCCTTGTGGAATCAGATCGACTTTCAGCTTTCCTGCAATCACAAGAGATTCGAGCAGCCGGTTTTCTCCCACATAGCTGCCGATATGGGAAGCGATCATACCGGCTTCGAGCATCAATCCCATCCCGAAACCGTCCACGCCCATGTTGTTGCTGATCGTGTGCAGGTTTTTGACGCCCTTACGCACTAAAGCCGCAATCAGATTTTCAGGAATGCCGCACAGTCCGAAGCCGCCGAGCATGATGGTTGCATCGTCGAAAATGGGCGCAACGGCTTCGTCCGAGCTGTTTAGAACTTTGTTCAACTGTCGATCATAGCAGCCAAAAAACCGGTCACTTCGTTTCCGGCTCCCTTTGCATGGCGACGGCTACTTTGGAGGTGAGAGGCCGTCCGAGTTGTTTGTTAATCTCGCGCCCTACGGCGGCCAGTTTCGGCAGGTCCACTCCGGTTTCAATGCCCATTCCACTGAGCATGTAAACCACATCTTCTGTGGCGACGTTTCCGGTTGCGCCCGGCGCATAAGGACAGCCTCCAAGACCGGCCACGCTGCTATCAACGGTCGCGATGCCGTAGTCGAGCGATGCCAGGATGTTCGCAAGCGCCTGGCCCCAGGTGTCGTGGAAGTGAACAGCGGTTTGCTCAGGGAGTAAATGTTTGGTGACTGCCCGGAGCATTGCCTGCACTTTCACGGGCGTTCCCGCTCCAATTGTGTCGCCCAAAGAGATTTCATAACAACCCATTTGCGCCAGCTCGGAAGCGACCCGCGCAACGGCTTCGGGCGTAATCTCACCTTCATAAGGGCACACGAGAGCGCAGGAAACATAACCCCTCGCCGGCAAACCCGAAACGCTTGCCGCTTTGACCACCTCACGGCAGCGCCGCAAGCTTTCGTCAATCGTACAGTTGGTATTCGATTGTGAAAAGGATTCTGAAGCTGAGGTGAAGACGGCAATTTCTTTTGCCCCCGCTGCAAGCGCCGCTTCCAGCCCTTTCAGATTCGGAACGAGAACCGGATACTCAACGCCTGTAACGCGCCTCACGCCCGAAAGGACCGCCGCTGTATCTGCCATTTGCGGCACCCACTTGGGTGAAACAAAACTACCGCTTTCAATCGTCCGGAGACCAGCTTCCGTCAATCCTTCGATTAAACTTACTTTGACGTGAAGGGGGACAAGCGCCTTCTCATTCTGCAGGCCGTCACGCGGTCCTACTTCAACAATCTTGACTTGCGGGGGGAAAGTCACTCTAACTCTTGGAGGAGGTTTTTCTTGTGCTTTGGCTTGGCGCGCTGTGTCTTCTCTTCCATCGCACGCGCGGCGGGGGGTCTTCCAACTCGGTCCCTAGCAATGGACTTGATCGATTTAACTTTGCTGTACTTTGCCGGACGCTTCGGCATTTTTACCTACAAGGAAGTCTCGTCAACAATACGGTCGTCTACTGTTTTTGTGTCTACCGATGGGTCGATCTCACCGGCAGTCGCCGTATTGAAAGCAATTTTGGAACGCGACGGAAGAAAGTGCCAGATTTTTTCCGCTACCGTTGCCTCTTCCGCCGCCATTTCGAGCACCAAATTTTCGGTCATGGCATCTCCTGCTGCCCGGGCCGCTGCCGCTAGAGCTTCGTACATGGCGCGTTCGCCGTTTGCCACAGAGAACGCCATAATAAGGTTCTGCACCAAGCGTTCCTCCGGGCTATGCGTCGTCTGGGCTAGTTTTGGGGCTAAGCTGAACGAATGCGCCAAGGCGCTCTTTGCCTCGGACGCGTTGCCGTCCAGCTCTCCTAGGCGGACCGTTAACCTTCGTATATGATGATTCGTCTGCGCTGCATGACCGAAGAAAAGAGCTTGCACTTCGAAGTCATCTCCGTCGTGAGAGGATGACCGCAACTGGTTTTCAAAACTGGTCTCCGCTGCAATCGCATCCTGGAGGTACTTCCGAATGACTTCAATCGTGGTCATTAAGCAGCAAGTCTTTGCGATTCGTTGGGCCAAACACCCAGTTCGATAAACTCAGCTTCGAACCTTGCTTGCTCCCGTGGGTCTTTCG
>JAFAZU010000470.1 GCA_019239585.1 Acidobacteriaceae bacterium | reverse complement strand
ATGGGCCGCGCTTATCGCTATCAGCGCCGCACGTCGCATATCGTAGTGAAACTCGGCGAACGCGCCGAAGAAGCGGAAGAGGCATAAGAGAATGGGTCAGAAGGTACATCCGTACGGGTTCCGCTTAGGCGTGACGAAAACCTGGCGCTCGCGCTGGTTCGCTAAGCAGGACTACTCGAAGCTGCTGCACGAAGATCTGCAATTAAAGGAGTCCCTCCTTTCGCGGCTCAAAGCGGCAGGCATCAGTTCGATTGAAGTGGACCGGCCCGGCAATAAGCTGCGGATTACGATCCGGACTTCACGTCCTGGTATTGTCATTGGCCGCAAGGGCGCTGAAATCGAAAAGCTGAAAGGCGATCTCGCTAAGAAGACCAAGCGTGAAGTTTTCATCGATATTCAGGAAGTACACCGGCCGGAGCTGGATGCGCAGCTGGTTTCGGAATCGATTGCGCTGCAGTTAGAGAAGCGCGTGGCGTTCCGCCGGGCGATGCGCAAGTCCGTGGATTCGGCGCTGCGTTTCGGCTGCAAGGGCATCAAAGTTCGCGTATCGGGCCGTTTGAACGGCGCTGAGATTGCCCGCAGTGAGTGGTATTTGCAAGGCCAGCTTCCGCTGCACACGCTGCGCGCGGATGTGGACTATGGATTCAGCCAAGCTTACACCACTTATGGCGTGATCGGCGTCAAAGTCTGGATTTATAAGGGCGAGGTATTGGATGGTGGCAACCGTCGCAACTCGTTGCGGAACGAAGGTGAGCCGCGTCGCCGTCGCCGGGATGACCGTGGCGGAGATCGGGATCGAGGTGGAGATCGCGGCGGGCGCGACCGTGACCGTGGTCAACAGCCGCAGGCTCAACATGCTCCCCCTCCTGAAGTGAGCGGACCCGTTGTTCAGCAAGCTCCGGGTGAGCTGCCGAAACCGGCGGCTTCTGCGCCTGTAATTCCTCCAATGGCTCCGGTGACTCCGGCTTGGAAGACGGAAGGGACTGCAAACACCCCTGAGAGTCACATGGAAAACACCGGCAGCGGGGAAGGGAAGGCAAACGAGTAAGCGTTATGTTAATGCCGAAGAAAGTTAAGTTCCGGAAGCAGCAGCGCGGCCGTATGACGGGCAAAGCCTGGCGCGGGTCGTCGCTCTCTTTCGGTGAGTTTGGGCTGAAGGCGATGGAGTGCGGTTGGGTCAGCAACCGCCAGATCGAAGCGGCTCGTATTGCGATGACGCGATTCATTAAGCGCGGCGGCAAAGTTTGGATTCGCGTGTTCCCGGATAAGCCGATTACGAAGAAGCCGCCAGAAACTCGTATGGGAAAAGGCAAGGGCG
The DNA here is from genome assembly GCA_019239585.1 of Acidobacteriaceae bacterium. Classification (GTDB taxonomy): domain Bacteria; phylum Acidobacteriota; class Terriglobia; order Bryobacterales; family Bryobacteraceae; genus Bog-105. Next base: position 8,344 of record JAFAZU010000470.1, on the reverse strand, counting down.
CGCCTGAAGCTTGGGTGGCCGTAATCCGGCCCGGCAAGATGCTGTTCGAAATGGAAGGCGTTTCGCTGGAAATTGCGACGGAAGCGATGCGGCTTGCATCTCAGAAGCTCTCGGTTCCCACCAAATTCGTGACACGTAGCGGGGCTGGCGAAAAGGCGGCAGCTGAGTAGGTCAATAGAAGGTCATGAAGGCAGATAAGATTCGTAACATGGATGCCGCAGACCTGCAACGCCAGGTTCAAGAGGCTCAGGAGCAGTTGTTCCGTTTCCGGTTCCAGATGGGCATGGGCCAGATGGAAGGTTTGAAGAAATACCGCGCTTTGAAGAAGGATCGGGCGCGTATGCTGACCGTGCTTGGTGAAAAGGGTCGGAACGGCGAAGTACCGACGGTGCCAACAGGAACAACAGGCAAGAGCAAAGCAGGGAAGAAGTAAGAACAATGGCGGCAGGAACAGAAACAACATCCCAAAAAACAGGGCACAAGACCGAGAAAGTAGGCGAGGTAGTCTCGACCAAGATGACAAAAACCATCGTGGTGGAGGTGACCCGGCGGGTGCCGCATCCGGTTTATAAGCGGATTGTGAGCAAGCGTAAGAAGTTTTACGCGCATGATGAGCAGGAAACGGCCAAGGTGGGCGATGTGGTTCGGATTGTAGAGTGCCGCCCGTTAAGCCGTTTGAAGCGGTGGCAGTTAGGCAGCGTGCTGCGGCAGGCTGTGCAGGTGGGCGTGGAACATCCGGCGCTGGAAGAAAGCGCGGATACCCGCGTGAAGAGAACAGTTAAGAAAAAGTAAGTCCGTTAGGCTGGCCAGTGGTCGTCAGCTGGGGAGTTTAGGAGAAACGTCATGATAGGGATGCGAACCATTTTGGAGGTAGCCGACAACAGCGGCGCGCGCAAGTTGCAGTGTATCTTGCCCCGTGGCGGCGACCTTGGACTTCGCGCCGGTTTGGGCGACGTGATTACCGCGAGCGTGAAGGAAGCAGCGCCCGATTCCAACGTCAAAAAAGGCAAAGTGGTCCGTTGTGTGATCGTACGGATGCGCAAGGAAACGCGACGCCAGGATGGCAGCTACATCCGTTTCGATTCGAACGCAGCCGTGCTGATTAATGAGGTCGGCGAACCGGTGGGAACGCGCGTGTTCGGGCCGGTGGCTCGCGAACTGCGCGATAAACGTTTCATGAAGATCGTGTCGCTTGCGCCGGAGGTGATTTAGAATATGCCGAAAGTTGCTTATGGACGCCGCAAGGAGCGCGGTGAGCGTGCGTCGATGCGCATCAAAATCAAAAAAGATGACATGGTGCGCGTGATTGCCGGACGCGATAAAGGGAAGACGGGCAAAGTGCTCGATGTGGACCGTTACAAGGGCAAGGTGACAGTCGAAGGCGTGATGGTAGTCAAGCGTCATACGCGCCCGAATCCTGCCAAGCAGATCAAGGGCGGTATTGCGGAAAAGCCGATGCCGATTCATGTGTCGAATGTCATGATTCTGACTTCGGGTGGCATTCCGACCCGCATCGGCTACAAAATGGAAACGATCGGCAACACGGTGCGCCGTGTGCGCATCGCCCGTAAGGGCGGGGAAACGCTCGATAAGAAGTAATAGAAGTTGAGGCCGTTTGGAATCGGCTAAATAGAGAAAATGGCAAAGAATACTGATCCCAAAGCAGACTCGAAAGCAAAAACAGATCCGAAAGCAGACCCGAAAGCAAAGGGCCGTAAGACAGATGTTCGCTCCGGCGCTGATATCCGGTTGGAAGAGGGACGTCCCCATAGCGCCAGCGGAAAGGCGCGGCTGAAGGAGCATTACCTCAAGAGCGTGACTCCGGCCCTGAAGCAGGATTTCGGTTATAAAAACCCGATGGCGGTGCCGAAGATCGAGAAGATCGCAATCAACATCGGTCTGGGCGAGGCGACGGGCAACAGCAAGCTGATGGACAGCGCGGTGAATGAGTTGGCCGCGATTGCCGGTCAGAAACCGGTTGTGACAAAGGCGAAAAAATCGATTGCGGCGTTCAAGCTGCGTGAAGGCATGTCAATCGGCTGCATGGTAACTTTGCGCGGCGACCGGATGTATGAGTTTCTGGATCGGCTGATGAATGTGGCCCTGCCGCGCGTTCGTGACTTCCGGGGCGTTTCGCCGAAGTCCTTTGACGGCCGCGGCAACTATACCTTGGGCCTCAAAGATCAGTTGATCTTCCCCGAAATTGATTACAACAAAGTGGACAAGGTGAAGGGCATGAACATCAGCATCACCACCACGGCAAAAACGGATGCGGAAGGGCTCGCGCTGCTGCGGCATATGGGCATGCCGTTCCGCCAATAAGGAAAATTTTTAAATGGCAACTACTGCAAAGATCGCAAAAGAGGAAGGAAAGCTGGCGGAAATTGCGCGGGCCCGGCAGGCAGGAACAACAGTAAAATTCCCGACCCGCCTGCGCAACCGCTGCAAGAACTGCGGAAGACCGCGCGGATTTCTCCGCAAGTTTTCCCTGTGCCGCATTTGCTTCCGTCAGTTTGCTTTGTCTGGCGAGATTCCCGGTATCACCAAAGCGAGCTGGTAAGCAAACCGGACCACAGTTGAAATTTTTGAACAATGTTAGGTGCTGAAAGGTAGGAAATGACAGCAGACCCCATTGCCGATATGTTGACGCGCGTGCGCAACGCGATTATCGCGCGCCATGCCAAGGTGGACGTACCGGCTTCACGATTGAAGAATGAGATTGCCCGCATTCTGCGCGAAGAAGGCTATATCCTCAATTACAAGTTGACGGAAGAAGGAGCCAAACGGTACATCCGTTTATACTTGAAGTACACTCCCTCGAACCTGCCCGTGATCTCGCGGATTGAACGGGTTTCCCGTCCGGGTTGCCGCGTATATGTCGGCAGCAAGGAAATTCCCCGCATCCTGGGAGGTCTGGGAATCAATATTTTGACCACGCCTAAGGGTGTGATGACGGGAACCGCAGCGCGTAAGGAAGGCGTGGGCGGCGAAGTTCTGTGTCAAATCTGGTAAGGATCATTCCACGATGTCACGAGTAGGAAATAAACCCATTCCCCTCCCCAAAGGGGTCAAAATTACGATTGGGAGTCAGTTAGATGTCGAAGGTCCTAAGGGCAAGCTCTCGGTCCCGATTCCGGAAGGCGTCCGCTTGGAGCAGAAGGACAGCACGCTTCAAGTGGCTCGCGAAAACGACAAGTTTGCCGCCTTACACGGTTTGACACGCGCTTTGGCGGCGAATGCCGTACAGGGCGTCTCGACCGGCTTTACGCGTGAGATGGATATTGTCGGCACCGGATACCGCGCTGATGTCAAAGGCCAGGTAGCGACTTTTACCCTCGGCTATTCGCATCCGATTGAATTTCTTCTGCCGAAAGGCGTGGAGCTGAAGGTGGACAAACAAACGCATTTAATCTTGTCGGGGTATGACCGTCAGATAGTGGGCCAGATTGCTGCTCAAATTCGCGCTCTGCGTCCGCCTGATCCGTATAAGCAAAAGGGCGTCCGTTACGTCGGGGAAGTGCTGCGCAAGAAGGCGGGCAAGACCGGAGCGGGGAGTAAATAATGGCAAAGGAATCCAAAAACGATATTCGTCAGCGCATTCACAAGCGCATCCGTGGGCGGGTTGCTGGTACGCAGGAGCGTCCGCGTCTGGCGGTTTTTCGCAGCCTGAAGCATATTTACGCGCAAGTGATTGACGATGGCGCGGGCCACACCGTAGTGGCTGCGGGCTCGAATGAAAAAGATTTGCGCGGCAAGGGCGGGAATGTCGAAGGCGCCAAGCTGATCGGCAGAACCGTAGCCGAGCGCGCCAAGAATAAAGGGATTAGTCGCGTCGTGTTTGATCGCGGCGGCTATCTTTATCACGGCCGCGTGAAGGCATTGGCCGATGCAGCTCGTGAAGCGGGATTGGAGTTTTAAGCAATGGCGTTAAATGGAACGGGCAAGCGGATTGATTCGCAGAACCTCAATTTAAAAGAACAGGTTGTCAGCATCAACCGCGTGACCAAAGTGGTTAAGGGCGGTAAAAATATGAGCTTTTCCGCCTTAGTGGTGGTAGGCGACACCAACGCCAAAGTGGTTGGGTTTGGAACGGGCAAGGCAAAGGAAGTTCCTTCCGCCATCAAGAAGGGCATTGAGGCCGCGAAGAAAAACCTGCGTAAGGTGAACGTGCTGGAAACGACCATCCGGCATCCTGTTCTGGGCCGGTTCGGCAGCGGATTGGTGCTCTTGAAGCCTGCTCCGGAGGGAACGGGCGTGATTGCGGGTGGTCCGGTGCGCGCTGTCATTCAAGCCGTGGGAATCCCGAATGTGCTGACCAAATCCATTGGTTCCCATAATGCCCACAATGTTGTGAAGGCGACGATTGCTGCTCTGGAGCAGTTGTCCGACAAGGCCGCTATTGCAGACATGCGCGGCCTGCCGATTGAGAAGTTGTAGCGCGGGAGCATAAAGAACATGGCTGAAGGCAAAATCAAAATCAAGCTGGTGCGCAGCGTCATTTGCACGCCGCAGAAGCATAAAGATATTGTCAAGTCGTTGGGCTTGCACAAAATCAACCGAGTAGTGGAGCGTCCTGATACGCCCGGTTTCCGGGGCATGGTTGCCAAGGTGCCGCACCTGCTCGAAATTGTTAAAGAATAGGATTTGAAGAATTAGTAAGCCGAGTACGTCTGCTTTTTAGGGCGGCGTGCGATTTCAGGTAGAGAACATGAACTTAAGCAATTTACGCCCGCCCAAGGGTCAAAAACATAAGAAGCAGCGCATCGGCCAGGGTATGGGTTCCGGTCGCGGTAAATATTCCGGCCGCGGCGCGAAGGGCGCCAAGTCGATTTCGGGCTACAGCAAGATGCGCGGTTTCGAGGGCGGTCAGATGCCGCTTCACCGCCGTTTGCCGAAGCGGGGATTTACAAATATCTTTCGTAAGGAATACGCGATTATCAATGTCGGCACGCTGGAAAGGTTGGAAGGTGATACATTTACTCCTGAGTCTCTCCAGGCGAGCGGCGTAGTGAAGAAGTTGAATGCCGGTTTAAAAGTTCTCGGCGACGGCGAGCTGACCCGGAAGATCAGCGTGAAAGCGCATGTTTACTCCAAATCGGCTCTCGATAAAATTCAAGGGGCGGGCGGCAGCGCGGAAGTTTTAACAAGACAGCGCGCGGCACAGCCGTCCGAAGCGGAAGAAGGAAAGTAAGTGATAAGACCCTGGTCCTCCAACCGGGGAAGTGACGGACTCGATGGCAAAGTTTTTTGAAGCCCTTGCAAATGTGTTCCGGATTCCGGATCTGCGGAAACGGGTGTTGTTTACGCTCGGTCTGTTGGCGATTTACCGCATTGGCGCCTATATCCCAACTCCCGGCATCGTTACGGCGCGTTTTGAGGAATTCTTTAACCGCAGCGCCAGCGGCGGATTTTTAGGGTATTTTGACCTGTTCAGCGGCGGCATGTTGCGACGCATGACGATCTTCGCTCTAGGCATTACGCCCTATATCACGGCCTCCATTATTTTGCAGTTGCTGACGGTTGTGATTCCGACTCTCGACAAATTGCAGAAAGAAGGGGAGCTGGGGCGGCGCAAGATTACACAGTGGACGCGTTATTTGACCGTGATCCTGGCAGTACTGCAATCGATCGGTATCGCTTTTGCCTTGCAGAACTCGGACGGCAATTTCGTGTCGCACCCCGGATTCGGGTTCATTGCCCTGACCACCTTGACGTTCACGACCGGTACGGCTTTCATTATGTGGCTGGGCGAACAGATTACGGATCGCGGCATTGGTAACGGCATGTCGCTGATTATTTTTACTGGTATTTTGATCGGCTTGCCCAGTGCAATCCGCAACATGTATAACAACACCTTTGTTACGCACCAGTGGCATGTGCTCCAAATGATTATCATTGTGCTGGTGATGATTGCGGTGGTCGGCTTTATTGTTCTCGTGGAACGCGGCGAACGCCGGATTCCGGTGCAGTATGCCAAGCGCGTCGTGGGTCGTCGCATGATGGGCGGTCAGTCCACGCACCTGCCTTTGAAGGTCAATGCGGGCGGCGTCATTCCGATTATTTTTGCTTCATCCTTGCTGGCCCTGCCGCAAACGGCTCTGCAATTTCCAGTCGTGAAAAGCAGTCCTTGGCTCAGCAGTATGTTGGGTGCTCTGGGCGGCGCAGAACCCTTGTACTATCTGGCGTTTGTTCTGCTGATTGTTTTCTTCTGCTTCTTTTACGTGTCCATCATTTTCAATCCGAATGAAGCGGCGGACAATATGCGGAAGTATGGCGGATTTATTCCCGGTATCCGGCCCGGTAAGAATACGGCCGAGTACATGGACAAAATTCTATCCAAGATCACTGTGGTAGGTGGCCTGTACCTGGCAATTCTTTCCTTGATTCCGCAGATCATGATTCAGGGAATCAAGTTGCAACGTCTTCCCCTGGTCGGAAACTTCATTGACGCGCACTTCCCGCGATGGCTCCTGGACGGTTTGGGCGTGAACTTCTTTTTCGGCGGTACGTCGCTGCTGATCGTGGTCGGAGTGGCGATGGATACGGTGAATCAAATTGAAGCGCAGTTAATCATGCGTCACTACGAGGGCTTCACCCCGCGTGCTGGCCGAATTCGCGGACGACGGAATTGACGACAACCGCTCAAAGCAGTCCCATTCCCGCTATTATTTTGTTCGGATCGCCGGGTTCCGGTAAGGGAACGCAGGCCCGTCTGCTGCAGAACTGTCTGCGGGGTCCCCATATCTCGACGGGCGATATGCTCCGTTCGCATATTCAGGCCGGCGATTCCATCGGCAACCAGGCGCAGGCTTTGATTAAATCCGGCCGGCTCGTACCGGATGAAATGGTTAATGAGCTGGTCAAACAGCGCCTGCAGGATTCGGATTGCCAGGCCGGAATTATTCTGGACGGCTACCCGCGAACTACTAATCAGGCCCAAGTTTTACTTGGGTTTATGCAAAGTTTTGGATATCAGGCAGCTGTGGTATACTTAATGGTTGACTACGAAGTCATCGTAGCCCGCCTGAGTGGTCGTCGTCAGTGTCCTGTTTGCGGAACCCTTTACAACATGAAAACGAACCCGCCGAAGGTCCCGGGTATCTGTGACCTGGAGGGGGCGAAACTGGTGACCCGCGAAGATGATCGGGAATCGGTGATTCGTGAGCGTCTGAATCAGTATGAGGTGCAAACGCGTCCCTTGCTGGACTTTTTCCGGCAGGCGGGTGTGCCGATGCTGGAGATTAAGGCTGCCGACGCTTCGCCTGAAGAGATCTCGCAGGAGATTTGCCGGTCACTCCACTCAGCGGGATTAATGCTGACTACGAACAACGGATCGCGGTAGGTTGCCATGATTGTACGGAGAAGCGCGGCAGAACTGGAGAAATTGCGCCGGAGCGGCCTGTTGGTGTATGAAATCCTGCAGAAGCTGAAGCCGATGGTGATGGAAGGCGCGACCACTCAGGATTTGGAAGTCGCGGCGGAAAAGATGATCACGGATGCGGGTGCGAAACCGGCTTTCAAGGGCTACTATTCGCAGGCTGCCGGAACCAAGTATCCGTACGTTCTTTGCACCTCGGTCAATGAGGAAGTGGTACATGGGATGCCTTCCGTGAAGCGGAGACTGAGGGCGGGCGATATTGTTTCGATTGATACGGGCGTTCAGTTGAACGGCTACTACGGCGATTCGGCGATTACGATTGCTATCGGTGAGGTTAACGATTCGGTTAAGCGGCTGCTGAAGGTGACGGAAGAGAGCCTGGAATTGGCCATTGACCGGGTCCGGGCGGGCAACCGTTTGTTTGATGTGTGCGGAACGGTGGAGAAGCATGTGGTTTCGAACGGTTTTTCCATTGTGCGTGAGTTTGTTGGTCATGGAATTGGGACTTCGTTGCACGAAGAGCCGCAGATTCCGAACTATGTGGATCGCCGGGGCGAGAATCCGCGCCTGAAACCGGGAATGGTGCTGGCCATTGAGCCGATGGTGAATGCAGGCAAGCCGGATACAACGGTTTTGGGCGATAAATGGACGGCTGTGGCGAAGGATGGTTCCTACTCGGCCCATTTTGAACACATGGTGGCAGTGACGGATAACGGTCCCTGGGTTTTGACCCGGCCGTAAAGGTTTGCGGTGGAAGCGGAAGGCACCGAGGACGGGGAACGAATCGCCGACGGGTTTGTGGCCGAGCTTTTGCCAAGTGCGTTGGTACGTGTCAGACTGGAAGGAGAGCATCAATTAATTGCTCATCTTCCGTCGGCGCAGCGGGCTAATTTTGTGCGTTTACGGGTCGGTGACCGGGTGCGGGTAGCGCTTTCGGTGCAGGACCGGACGCGAGGACGAGTTTTA
>JAFAZU010000399.1 GCA_019239585.1 Acidobacteriaceae bacterium | reverse complement strand
GTTTCAAAGTGGGGTAACAGTTTAGCGGTCCGGCTTCCCGCTTCAGTAGTGGAAGTGCTTGGCTTGAAGGAGGGCGATGAAATTGAAATCACCGTTGCCGGAACACGCCAGTTTGAGGTAGCTCGTGATCGCAGTCGGGAGGAAGCTCTAGAATCGCTTCGTCGGCTGGCACGGCCTTTACCTCCTGGTTTCAAATTCAATCGAGAAGAAGCGAATGAGCGGTAAGCCGTTTTTCGATACGAATGTACTTGTGTATGCCGTTGCTGCAGGTGATTGGCGGATTGAAATCGCTAGAGCGCTACTCGCACAGGGGGGCGTGCTTTCTGTACAAGTGTTGAATGAGTTTGTGGTGATAGCTCGCCGCAAATACCAAATGTCTTGGAAAGAGATTCGGAGGGCGCTGGCAGATTTCGGTACTTTATGTCCTCGAATAGCGCCTATCGCAGTAAAGACTCACGAAATCGCATTACGTATTGCGGAACAGCATGGATATCGCTTCTACGATTCGTTAATTATTGCAGCAGCGTTGGAAACTGGCTGTCACACGCTTTACTCCGAAGACATGCAAGATGGCCAAATAATTGACGGCCTCACTATCCGTAATCCGTTTCCAAAAATTGATTAATACGTCCCTCTACCCAAGTTGCAATTTTTCCGTCTTGTTCCCAAGCTGCTAAAACCAAACCGTCGAGCAGCGCAGCCAAGGCCGGAAATGCGCCGGTTGGAGATAAAGCAAGGGGCGCACCCTTTTCCGGCCCTTGCAATGGAACGCTTGTTGCGCCTGTCCAGGCAACGTATGTGCCTGCCGATGATGCAGCAATCGTTACGTCTTTTCCCTCTCCCAGAGCCTTTCCCCTTGCGCCCAGAGTATCGAGAAATACTATAGCGTAAAGGCAGCGCTACTTACCATCGTTAGCCGCTCGAGTAAGACCCGCTCCAGCCAAGTCGTCTATAGCAGTGCTGCTTGTACCATAGCGGGGTTTGATGTACTTCGAAAGGAAAGCTAACTCTTTTTGCCAAGCATCCAAACGGTGTTCCCGTTGCGCAAAGCCGTGTAGCTCTCCAGGATAAGTAAAGTAATAAAAGGTTTTATTATTTTGTCGGAGCGCTTTTGCAAATTGCGCGGATTCATACGGAGGTACTTGCGGATCATTCTCGCCATGAAGGAGCAGAAGCGGCGTTTGAATGTCCTTCACTTTTACGAGACTGTTGGCGCGGAGGTAGACTTCGGGTTTTTCAGACGGCGATCCTCCCATTTTCATAGCCCAGCGCACTGCTGAATTTCGGTTTGTCCGTTCCAGAAACGTAGCCCGGTCCACCACGCCGTACATTTCAATAGCAGCCTGAAACAAGGTAGGATACTTCGTTACGGCGTAAGCAACCATTGTGCCGCCATGACTTCCGCCTCCGATAGCAACGCGCTTGGGATCAGTCAAGCCCTCATTAATAACGTATTTAACCCCGGCCGCAACGTCATCAGTTTCTCCGCCGCCGCTGTCTTCCACATTCAAATTGCGAAACTTCTCGCCGTACCCGCTGCTTCCCCGGTAATTAGGTTCAACTACTAGATAGCCCTCCTGTGCCAGATACTGCGCCCAAAGGTCAAGCCGATATTGATCCTGCGCTTCAGGACCGCCATGAATCCAGAAAATTGTTGGATAGCGGGTACCCGCTTTAAAGTTTGCAGGTTGATAAAGAAGCGCCGAAATAGCGGCGCCATCCGTGCTTTTGTAGGAAACTTTGCGAGGCACCTGCAAGCTGTTTTCGAAGATCCTGGGTAGCGTATGGGTAAGCGGTTTCAGCTCGCCACCGCTGCGGAGGTTCGCGACTAGTAAATCTGTTGAACTAAGCGGACTGGAACGATGAAAGTAAATTTTCAATCCGTCAGGGCTCCACTCCGGATTGGATTCCACTCCCGGCGTTGACTCATTCGACAAGGGCTTGGCGGAACCGCCGTCTAAAGAAACAATCCAAATGCCCGACGCTTCCGCCAGCTTGCGGTTCGAAACCACGGCCAGCAATTTACCATCCGGCGAAAATACGGGGTCCGCATCGTTGTAATCGCCGCTCGTTAGCGGCTTCGGCTTTCCGCCGGAGACCGGAATGAGATAAACATGGTCCCAACCCGACTCCTGTAGAACTACCGCCAACGAAGAATCATCAGGCGACCAGGCAGCATGCCGAATGGAC
>JAFAZU010000031.1 GCA_019239585.1 Acidobacteriaceae bacterium | reverse complement strand
GGCCATCGAACAGTACGGGCCGGATCTGCTCAACCGATTCTCGGTTCTGATGGGGTGCGCACTGCGCATCAGGATTGGGTCCTAACGTTCGGCTCTGATTAAGTTGCGCCAGTCGCGGAAATCGCACGGTCCGTGTCGCCGACCTCCCAAAAGGAGCGGGCATTAGGATCGTATGCTGGGATCACTGGTGACGGGCGCTCCCGAACCCTTGCAGAATAGATCGCACTGGATAGCTCGTAGAGCAGAGTTTCTAAAGAGTGAAAATCGGTTGCCTCTGTAAAGAGGGGTCTTATTCCACTTGTCTGTAAACCGCGTTTTTCGTTCCTAACCAACTGATACTATTTCGCAACCTAACAACTATTCTGACATGGGAAAGCGAATCAGTATCAGAGCCATGAGCGAAGCGATTGGAGTTTTTACCGGCCTCATTGAGAAGCCGCAGACGAAGCCATCGCGAGTTCGCGGTTCCGGATTGGCTCTGGAAATTGAAATCGCCGCAATCCTGCCCGGATGCCTTCTATTTCTTCGCGCCGGAAGGCCAACAGGCCCGCTGATGCAAGGCGCCAATTGGCTGGCGTCCACTGCGCTGCGATCAGGCCGCCGGTTGCATGTTGTGATGAGCCGAGAAGAACATGTGCGATCTCGTGCGCCAAAGCGTGTCCGAGTATCACATAGGCCGGGATATTGACGCGCTGAGTTAAGGTTTCCACGCGGTCATAAAAAATCACCACATGGGCTCCCCTGCGAGCGAACGGCAACGCATATCCCAGCGCGCCTGGGAATACGGTTGCGGGTGTTCCCCGCAGCAGGCGAACCACGAGGTAGCTCCGCCTATCGGGTTGCCGGAAGAAGGCTGCGCTTGTCATATCAGTGCCTCGATCTTCGGGCGATTCGGCGGACGGCTGGCGCCAGAGGATGCGGAGTTTTGCCGTGCGGAACAGCCGATCGGCTTCGGCGGTCGTCAGGCGCAGCACGGCGTTAGGGACCTGGGCCTGATCGCACACGCGAATTGACAAGGTTTGTTCCGGGACGATTTCTTTTGGGGTTTTGGCGGACATGCAGCCGGCGACAAGCGCGAATGTGGAGGTGATGAGAGCCTTCTGTAGTGAGCTGTGCATTGCGTGACCCTCCGGGGGCACAAACAGTCTCAGCGAGATCAGGCGCGGTCTCCAGAGACGGAACCTTGGTTGCCGCTGGTTTGGTCCTGTCGATGGAAGTCATTGCAGCGTAAAGAGATGCTGCGAGACCTGTCCTGCTTCGGCAGCCGTTCAGCAACTGTGAAGGGCAGCAGAACAGGAATGTGACTTGTTGAGCAGGGAAGGAAGGATTATGATTCAAGAGTTAGAAAACAAACACCGCGTATGCCGCTGCTCAAGCAACAGAGACCGGCTTTTCGTTTTGGGGTCTTCGAACTAAACCCCAATACGCGAGAGTTGCGGAAGAACGGGGTAAAGCTGAAGCTACAAGAGCAACCGCTTCAGATCCTGCTGCTTTTGCTGGAGCGTCCAGGCGAAGTGGTCACACGGGACGAAATTCACCGGCGCCTTTGGCCTGAAAACACTTACGTCGATTTCGATAACGCCATCAATAGCGCGGTGCGAAAGATACGGGACGCGTTAGGCGATGCTGCCGACAACCCCAGGTTTATTGAGACCGTCGCGCGGCAGGGATATCGGTTCATTGCTCCAGTGATTGCCCCGGCTCCCGTTCCGCCGTTGAGAAGCCCGGGGGATGACAGAAGGCAACGGCGATTTCCGATGGATAGATGGCGGTGGGCGTTGGTTGCTGGCGTGCTGGTTCTGGTAATCGGGGCCTGGATACTTTATAAGGAAACTCATTTCCAGCAAGGACGCGCAGCGGGCGATGTTTTGCCGCCGCCGGTGCCGTTGACAAGCTATCCGGGCTTTCAGTGGTCGCCCAGTTTTTCACCCGACGGGACGAGAGTGGCGTTTACCTGGGAAGAGCCGGGCAGACGCCCTCCGAGCATATGCGTCAAGCTGATCGGCTCCTCCGATCCGGTCCGCCTCACTGACGGCAAGGAGAGTGATTTCGCGCCGGCATGGTCGCCGGATGGCCGATGGATCGCCTTCTTGCGAGCCAAAGGCCAGTTCAGTTGCGCGGTGATGTTGATTCCATCGGTGGGCGGCGCAGCGAGGGAGTTGGCGCGGGTACAAATGAACACTGCCGAATTCTTCTCTTTCGGACGGGGGAGTACGAGCCCTCCATTCCTGGCATGGTCGTCAGATAGCAAATGGCTGCTTGCGCTCGAGCAGAGCGGCGTAGCGGGATTGGCTCCGGAGAGACGCAACCGAATTGTACGAATCGCAGTTGATAGCGGGGAGAAGAGCCCATTCTTGCTTTCGCTGGATGCAGACAAAAAGCGATCTCAGGAGATTGCTGCTTTGACCAGCGGTGAGGGAGCGCTGGCGGTATCACCGGATGGGAAGAAGCTCGCGTTTATTCATACGCTTGATGAACCGGACACCGATATATATGTGGTGGGACTCACAGATGAAATGCTGGCTGCGGGTCCGGCGAGATCGCTTCATTTCGGGAACAGTTCGTGTCATGGGATAGCTTGGGATACCGATGGGCGGAGTGTTATCGTTTCTTCTAACCGGCGGGGCTCGGTGGAGCTTTGGCGAGTTCCCGTGGACGGTTCTGTTGAACCTTCCCGGATTGATGTAAGTGATGAGCTTCCGCTAAGCCTTGCGGTATCCAGAACGGGCCAGCGATTGGCGTATACACATTTTTACGACGACTGGAACCTCTGGCGCGTTGATCTGACGGGCGGCCGCCTTAAGGATGCGGCAGCGTTTATCACGTCGAGCAAAGATGAATATCATGCGGACTACTCGCCCGACGGGAGGCGAATCGCCTTCGAATCAAACCGATTCGGGAACCATCAGGAGATTTGGATTTCAGACGCTGAGGCCTCGCATGCGGACCAACTTACTTCAGGGGATGCGTGGGCAGGCAGCCCGAGATGGTCGCCGGACGGGCAGCGGATTGCGTTCGACGGCAACGCGACGGGACATTGGGAGATTTATGTCATCCATTCCGATGGAGGCAAGCCGATCCGGCTCACATCGGGTTCCGGTTCGAAGATAAGGCCTACCTGGTCGCATGACGGCAAATGGATCTATTATTGCGCTTCTGGGCAGAGCGGTCCTCAGATCTGGAAGAAGCTCGCGAACGGGGGACCGGAGATCGCACTTACAAAAAGCGGAGGGTGCAATCAGATGGAATCGCCCGATGCAGAGTATGTTTATTACTTAAATAAGGGCAACACTGCGTTGTGGAGAGTTCCGGTTTCCGGAGGAACCGAGGCGGAGCTATTGCAACTGGGACCAGACGCTCAATTTGCGCTTGGGAAGCGCGGCGTGTACTTCCTCGACTCAAGGCATGCGAACACGCTGAAATTCATGGACTATCGCAGCGGCTCCATTAAAGTAGTCGGCAACTTGCCCGGCCCCATGATTCATGGGATGACCGTTTCCCCCGACAACCATTGGTTACTATATGGACGGAGTGATTCGGCCGGTAGCCAGTTAAGGCTCGTTGATAGATTCCATTGAAAATGCCGGCGGCGTTTTACTCAGCAACGATGTTCGCAGTTGACTGAAACTACACTATTGACCCGTCGGTCGCGTCTACTACTAACGTACGCCCAGCCGCGAGATCTCGTTTGAGAGTCGGATTGGTCCCGGCAAGTCACGTTCGGTTCGGTAAACCCAACGCTATTCTACTTGCTCTTTCACGTCTTAATGGAAAGCTTAAACTTCTGATTGTGCATGTGAAGTG
>JAFAZU010000343.1 GCA_019239585.1 Acidobacteriaceae bacterium | reverse complement strand
ACCTCAGATACGCTTACTTGCAAGTTATAAGACTATTTATATCTAATTGGATGCGTGAGAATGGCGGGGTCCCTGAAAAGGCCCTGCTGATTTTACGCAAATCGCGGTTTTGCAATGCCAATGTAATATCCGGAGTTTACGATCAGGCTTGCTTTGGGAAGGGGCAAGCTTTGCGTTCTTTTACCTTATCTGTATTTATAACAGCTATTCTCAGCTTGAGTGTTTTGGGGCAGGATAGAGCGGCTATTAACGGCACGATCAAAGATCCGGCTGGCGCTATAGTGGTCGGCGCTGACGTTAAACTCCTATCAGCCGCTACTGGTTTAGAAAGAGAAACCAAAAGCAATGGCAGCGGTATCTACCAGTTCCCCTCGCTTCCTGTCGGCAGTTATCGAATCACCATCACTGACAATCATTTCAAACCGGTGGTGATTGACCGCGTTGATCTTCTTTTTGGCCAAGTACGGACCTTGGACGCACAACTCCAGATTGGAACCACCTCCGAGCAGGTCCAAGTGACAGCTTCGACAGAGGCTCTAAACCGTACCTCCGCTGAGCAGGGCATTGTGATTGAATCACCTCAAATCCAGGAAATACCACTCAATGGACGGAACTGGGCCACGCTCATGACGCTTGCTCCGGGTGCGGTGAATTCCGGCGATGGTGCGCAGCGCAGCATCCGCTTTAATGGACACTCCTTGGACGACAGCAACTTTACCTTTGACGGTATCGATACCAGCGGCGTCCAGGAACAGACGCAAAAAGCCGATACCCGTTTGAACATTTCTCTTGATTCTATGGCTGAGTTCCGGGTCGGCACAGCAGTTTATACGGCCGAGAGCGGCGCTGCCGGCGGAGCGCAGATCAACGTCGTTTCAAAGAGCGGGTCCAATGCGTTCCACGGCACTCTTTATGAGTTCATCCGCAACGACAAATTGGATGCACGCTCACCATTTGACCCTTCCCAGATACCCCCGTTCCGTTTAAACCAGTTCGGCGCTCAGATTGGCGGGCCTGTGAAGAAAAATAAAGCGTTCTTCTTCCTTAATTACGAAGGGCTGCGCCAATCATTGGGAGTGACGCTGAACGGCTATGTACCGAGCGCCTCGTTTCGGGCGCAGGTGCTCGCGGCATCACCCGTGCTCGCTCCCATTATCAAGGCTTATCCGGTTGGCCAAGTGTCGATTGACGCAGATACTGACTTCTTAACCGTGGGGGGAAAGAACACCATTCGGGAAGATGCGGGCCTGTTTCGCTTTGACTACCGGTTCTCTGATCAGACCACGGCATACGTGCGCTACAACATTGATAACGCGTATATTGATAATCCGAACGATGCCATCGGATCGCGAAATGTGATTCCCCACATTCCGCAAAACCTGGTGCTCCAACTGCAGCACATTTTTTCACCCACGCTGATTAATGAAAGCAAATTCGGATTAAACCGCGCCAATTACCGCAATTGGAATTATGGAACGTCTCCGATCACGGTGACCACATCCAATTTTGACTCGCTGACCGACAATACGCTCGATGTCGAGGTCGGAACGACTTTCTCCTACATTGATAATCTGACGAAAATTCTGGGACGGCATACGCTCAAAAGTGGAATCGAGATCCGCCGCATCCGGCTCAACAACGCCGGCAACTCGATTCGTGATTCGTCCATAGATTACGCAGATCTGCCGAGCTTTATCGCTAACCAGGCCGACAGTATTCAAGTGCTTGAAGGCGAGGGAATTCGGGGCAACCGTCGCACCTTTTACATGGGTTACGTGCAGGATGAATGGAAGGCGTCACCGAGCTTCACTCTCAATCTGGGCCTGCGCTATGAATTTTATAGCGTGGCTCATGAGATTCTCGACCGCGCCGCCGTAGTTGACATCATTGGATGCGGAGGTTTTTGCCCCAAAGGCACGCCTTTTTATAACCCGAACTACAACAACTGGGGACCCAGGATCGGTATGGCTTGGACTCCCTCGGCACTGAACGGAAAAACCGTTATCCGCACTGGTTTCGGCATTTATTACGGCGCGAATCAGAACGATGACTTCAGCGACCCACTGGAGAGCGCCGTGCCGCGATACCAGATCTCTTCGGCTGACATCCCCACCATCGCCTATCCAATTGCACAGTTCATCACGCCGCAGTTCGCCTTGTATAGCCCGAAAGCGATTGATCGTTACCGGAAGGACCTTTCTTATCAGAACTGGGATTTTCTCGTGCAGCAGCAACTGCCGGGGCAATTCATCGGACAAGTCGGCTATGTCGGCTACAATGGACGCCACTTGTTTGACCGCTATCAGGTCAACTTAATCAATCCCGCAACCGGCAAACGTCCGCTCGCCCAATTCTCACAATTTGGATTAAAGGCGAACGACGCCAACAGTTCATTTAACGCCTTGCAGGTTTCCTTGGAGCGCCGCTTAAGCAATGGCTGGTTATGGCAGACGCAGTATATGTGGTCGCACGCGATTGCGGATGCTTCTTTCGGGGCGGGCGAAAGCATTGCTTTTCAGAATCAGTCCTGCCGCGCTTGCGACCGGAGTGATTCTACCTACGATGTCCGCCACACAACAACCATGAACTCCATCTATCAACTGCCGTTCGGCGCTGGACGCCGTTATCTGAATGGCCGTGGCATTGCGGCGCAGGTTTTTGGCGGCTGGGAGTTGTCCGGTTTGGCTACCGCCAGATCAGGCTTGCCCGTGAATATCACTATTCGACGCAGTCCCAGCCAGTTACCGGACGGCAACAATTCTGCGCAGCGTCCAGACCTCCTGCCGGGAGTTCCTATCTACGCCGCCAACCAAACGATTGATAACTGGTTTAATCCCGCTGCTTTCGCCATTCCCGCAAAGGGGAGTTGGGGAAATCTGGGGCGTAACATTGCGCGCGGACCTGCTTACTATCAAATTGACACCGCACTGCAAAAGGCTTTTCCCCTGACCGAGCGATTCCGTTTAGAGTTTCGGGCGGAAGCTTTTAATCTGCTGAATCACCCGATTTATGCGAATCCCTCAGGGAATTTTTCGTCGAGCGGCTTTGGCCGAATTACGCAGGTTCTCAATACCGGAGCGGTCGGAACAGGTTCACCCCGGCGCATTCAGTTTATGCTTCGGCTGAATTATTGAGCGGCGGCTTTTAGTTCCCCTGGTTCTATTTCCAAAGCGCTACTGAAAGATTATCCGGCGCAATGTATCGCGTGTGGAACTCCTGCCAATCGGAAGGATGTAAATGGTATGCTTTCTCATTCTCCAAGGTTGTAGCAGGCTCCGTGTACCGTTTCATGGCGTGATAGGGCAAGGGCAGCACGGTTGTTGAGTATTTAAAGCTGTAATCGCCCTCCTTCATCCATCCGTCCCCGATAAAAATGAAATCACGTGCCCAATAGTTGGACGGGGGCGGAAGGGCGCGGAATTTCATGCGCAGTTCATCGCCCCCATTCACAATGACAAAGCGGTCATCAATTTTATCCAGCAGCGGGCAAACATCACCGTAGCGCGTATAGTATCCTTCCAGGCTGCGCCACTTGTTGCCGGTTTCGGTTACGTGATCGTATTGCGGAATTTCCGGCGCTAACGAATTCGCCTGGGACACTTGCGAAAACCCACGGTGACGCAAGTCCGCGCTTGCCAGAAGTAGTTTCTCTGTTTTGATTTCGTTGTCTCGAAAGCCAGGAGCCCACTCTAATTTATCCCAATAAATTTCCAGATTTGTCCGCAGCCGGAGTACCCG
>JAFAZU010000336.1 GCA_019239585.1 Acidobacteriaceae bacterium | reverse complement strand
GCGCTCGCCTGTTAGCGGTGGGCGCTTCCGGTAATCTCGTCATCCCGAAAGAGCTGCTGAAGACTCCCGGCTCGAATTTGAATGTTCGTATCCAGGCTATTAATGCGAATGGCAAAGCTTACGAAATCGACAAAGTTTACCGTCTGGTTCCCTGACGGATTGCTCCGTGACGATTCTTGCCTTTGACTTCACCTCCGAGCACGGCAGTTTGGCGATTCGCCGCCACGGTGAAACGCTCATAGAGCAAGGCCTTCACTCGCCGGGTGGTTTCTCTCATCTGGTGTTTCCCGCCATAGATGAACTTTTGCGCCAAACCGGAATTCGCCTAGGGGAGATTGACTGCTTTGCTTCGGCCAGCGGTCCGGGCGCTTTTACGGGCGTTCGCGTTGGCTTATCGGCGGTCAAAGGTCTGGCCGAAGCCCTAAGCAAAAAGGCGATTGGCGTTTCTAATCTGCGCGCCGTAGCGTCCTTTGGTAATTTGCCATCCCGCGCTGTTGTTTTGGATGCGCGCCGGGGTGACGTTTTCACGGCAGTCTATGATGCCAGTCTCAACCCGATAATTCCCGAAGCGGTGGGCAAACTGGACGCGTTCCTGCGGAATCTGCCGGGCAGACCTGACCAATTCCTTACCCCAGGGGTGGATTGGCTTCGTGCGGCGCTCGAAACAACGCCCCTTGCCTACATACCTGTCATAGAAGTATCGCGCGGTTTGGCTTCGGCTGTAGCACAATGCGCCGAGCGGGATCTACATCGTGACGTTACTGGCAACCCCGCTGCGCTGGATGCTAACTACGTGCGCCGCTCCGACGCGGAACTGTTCTGGAAAGACGTTTAACTTGTAATGGTCTGAACTTGTTGTTGAACATCGGACAATATTCCGGCCCTGGGTACCACTTTTCGTGTTGCCGACGGCTCGGGAGCTGAGAAAATTTCCAGCTACCACAGGCAGCTCCGAACCGTTGTTCAAGATCAAACCTGGGATTTTGTCGCTGTGAGGA
The DNA here is from genome assembly GCA_019239585.1 of Acidobacteriaceae bacterium. Lineage (GTDB taxonomy): Bacteria > Acidobacteriota > Terriglobia > Bryobacterales > Bryobacteraceae > Bog-105. Next base: position 2,855 of record JAFAZU010000336.1, on the reverse strand, counting down.
GAGTTGTAGCCGCGACTGGATTGCCCCACCAGAATCTCCAACCCAACCGCTGGCGCTTTACCTCCGATGCGCCGAGCGTCCGCAAGGTGTCCGCATATAACGCCGTGGCACGGATGTCGGCGATCACTATCCTGCCTCCGGGTTTGATGACCCGGAACCCTTCGGCAATGGCCCGCTTACGATCGGCGTTCGATCGAACATTGTGTATCGCCAAGCTTGAAACCACCAGATCGAAAGCGGCATCCGGAAAGGGAAGCGCCCGCATATCAGCGGTCTCGATGTGCACGCGATCGCTCACGCCTTCCAGCGACGCGTTACGAAGGGTTACGTCCCTCGCATTGCCCGACTGGTCCATCGTGCTCCAGATATCCACACCAGTCACCCGGCCCGTGGTCAATCGGCGTGCGACAGCTGTCAGCACTGCGCCGCGACCGCACCCCAAATCGAGCACCCTCTCGTCGCCACGCAGGTGCATACGATCCAGAATGCGTTCCCACTCGAAAAATTTGCCACGTCGGGTTGTATAGAAAAAGCTGGCGGTGTTGGCCAGGAACAATACGAAATACAGCGTGAAGGAAGCAGCAGCCTGAGTTGTCATACGCCACCAGGCGATGAGCGCCCCAAGACCACTCACAATCGTCAAAGATCCGAAGATCAGCAAGGCGTAAGGCGCATCGTAGCCATATTTACCGCGTGGCATGACGGTTGTTGATGGTACCACGACCGCGCAATATGACGACTCATAATCATCACCTGTGGCAGGATTACAGGCTAAGCGGAGATTATGAAAGAGCTGCCGAGTAGCAGTCCAGTGAGGCAAGACCACGCCGCTGTCGAGTCAAGGGTGGTGATTGGCGCATTCATTGATATGTACCGGACTCACCGATCAGCCGCCAACGACGTTTTCTGTGATATAAACGGCGGTGTGCGGCCATGGCGTCTGTTTGAGTTCGGAGATCAGCAATGGTTTCCACCCATTCTTCGTGAAGCGGAGACGGCCTATCTTGCAACGGCTTACCGGGTTTTTCCGGTGCTGGCGCGGGGATGGGCCGAGAGAATCGCAACCGTTCTTCCGCAGGGCGAGCCCGCCGAAATCCTCGATCTGTGCTCGGGCTCTGGCGGCGCCATGCCGATGATCCTGGGAGAACTATCGAAGCGCGGTTACGAGGTGCGCGCCAAGCTCACTGATCTTCATCCCCATCCCAAGTCCGTTTCCCACGCGCAGATCGAATGGCTGACCGAACCGGTGGACGCGACGCAGGTGCCACCGATGCTCACAGGCGTGCGGACGATGTTCTCGGCATTCCATCATTTTCCTCCTGAGGCGGCGCAAGCGATTCTCCGGGATGCGTTCGAGCGCCGACGCACGATCTGTATTTTCGAGTCGGGATGCGGGACGCTGCTCGGAGTGGCCGCGATGTTTTGGGTTCCGTTGGCTGTCCTTGCCCTGATGCCGTTCGTGCGTCCTTTCCGCTGGGCCTACTTGCTATTCACGTACTTGATCCCGGTGATTCCTGTCACTATATTCTGGGATGGCATCGTCTCGAAGCTGCGTGTATACTCGCCGCAGCAATTACAGAAACTGACGGCGGTCCTGGAGGCCCCTGACTACGCTTGGGAGATCGGACAAATAAAGGTAGGCGGGCTACCTGATAGATTGCCGTACCTGCTAGGGCGGCGAGTTCCGTAGAACTCCAGGGCGTAGTCCGATCGTTTTCATGTCTTCTGTGGACAGATAACGGGCAAGCCGGAAATTAAGAAGCAGGTGAAGAGTAGGAAAGCGTTTGACGGTCCTGATTTCTACTCGACAGCACGGTTTGGCAGGTCAAACCTGCGCGACTACATTTAACGTCCGAATAATAGCCTTGCTTGATTGAATGCGAACCAGCTCAAAAATCCGTTCCCTAGAATGAGGCCGATGAAAGCATACGCGATTCCCTGCTTGGCTTCGGCGGGAAAATCGCGTCGGAACAATCGAACACCGGTAGCGATGGCGATCAGCACGAACAGAAATTCGTGTAGCGTGAAGAACATTACGATGCTCACCAGCAGAATGGCGATACGCGCCTGCGCTCCCAAAGCGTTCATGGCGGATGCGCCATCGAAAATAAACACGGGGATTAGATTCAGCAGGTTAATCCAACCGGCAATATGCGCGAGGGCCAGCCACACAGCTTGTCCTGTGGAAAGAAAAATTCCGTAGGCAATCAAACCTGACAAAAGCCCGAAAAACGGACCAGCCAGCGAGATTTGCGCTCGAATTCCAGGCTCCACGCCCGCGCCGTTCCATTTCACAAACGCGCCAAACCCAGGCAGGAACATCGGCAGCTCCGCTGCAAATCCGAAGCGGCGCGCCATGATGTAGTGCCCCATTTCATGCAGAAACACCGAGCCGGTGAGACCTACAGCAAACCACCATCCATACAATGTCCAGTACAAGCCAAGGAACGCCAAAATGCTCAGAACAAACTTGCCCTTTGTCAGCAGCACCAGGACAGCTGTTTTGTATTTAGCAAGCGCAGCCAGCGCTACGCCAATCGGACCGAGGCGTTTCTTCCAATCGGTACCGGGCTTAGGCGAGATCCGTACATCCAGCTTTTGCACTTCCCGTTGCACGCCCGCATACTCAGAAGACTCAGGCGGCAAAAGCTTCAGCGCCGCTGCCCAATGATCTCTTGCTGCCCCTAGTTGTCCTGCTGCTGCCAGTTGCCGGGCGCGATTGGCCAATTCCTCCAGCTCTCGTGAATGCGTAAACTTGCGGCAGTTCGGGCATACCAGCGCGTCAGGGCCGAGAGCCGTACCGCAGTTCGCGCAATAACTGCCTTGCGGATAAGTATAAGCTGCCAAATTCCAGT
>JAFAZU010000278.1 GCA_019239585.1 Acidobacteriaceae bacterium | reverse complement strand
ATCGGATCGGTCCGGCAAGCTGAAACGGGTGGGGGCCAGAAGCAGATCGAAGTCCGCGAAGAGCTTTCGGAATGCATCCTGTATCTGTGAGCGGACACGCATCGCTTTCAGATAATCAACGGCTGAGTAGTTCATGGAGGCCTTCAGACCGGCAATCTGGTTTTGGTCGGCCAGAGTGTCCACTTGGCCGCTGCGGATCAGGACTTCAAAAATCGATGCGGCTTCGGAATCAATAATGGTGCCAATGATCGGGCCGTAAGGAAAATCGGGAAGCTTCGTTTCCCCCATCTGCGGCCCCATCGACTTTACAACCGATAAAGCATTTGCAAAAGCGGGACGGAGCGGCTCGTCTACCCAATCGGAAAAGTCAATCTCAGCGAACCCAATTTTCAAATCCCCTATTTTTTGATACCACTCCGGCGTATAGTAGAAGCTCTTGCCGGCGCTGCCCAGATCGTTCGGATCACCTCCGGCAATAACGCGGAGAACCAGACCGCAGTCTTCCGCCGTGTGGGCGAGGACCCCAAGTTTGTCAAGGGTCCAGGAAAGCGCCATTGCGCCATGACGGCTGACGAGACCATAGGTAGGTCGGAGTCCGGTAACGCCGCAGTAGCAGGCGGGAGTCAGAATGGAACCTGAAGTTTCGGAGCCGAGCGCGTAAGGAACAAGACCGGCAGCCACGGCAGCACCCGATCCGCTGGACGAACCACCAGACCAGTACTGTTTATTCCAAGGATTGAGGCCAGGACCTTGCAAAGAAGCCGAGGCAGAACTGTAACCGCCGCCTCCCGCCAGTTCCACCATGGAGAGTTTACCGATCAGAATTGCTTTGGCGCTGTTTAGCCGGTTGATGACTGTGGCATCTTCGTCAAAAGCTTGATTAGCGTAGGGCTTGGCTCCCCAGGTCGTCGGGAACCCGGCAACCGCAATCAGATCCTTTACCGCATAGGGAATGCCTTGTAAGGAGCCACGGAAGCGTTCCCGCTTGAACTCATCATCAATATCTTTAGCGTTGTCCTTGCCGCGCTTCAGGAGAGAGCACGCAAGTGCATTGTATTCCGGGCCGAATGTTTCCAAACGCCCACCGAAGAATTTCGTCAGTTCGCTCGAAGAGATTTCGCGATTGCGCAGGGCAGCATTCAGCTCAGGAATCCTGGCGAAGGCCAGTGTGTTTTCGTCGAGTTTGGTGCGTTGTTTGCCCATGCGTTATGGTTTAAAGGCAAATGCCGGTTCGACATTCATCGGAACTTCCAGTTTCGAGAGTCGCTCGCTGATCCGGCGAACATCATCGTAAGCTTTCTGTAATTTTTCTTCTGGAGTTGCGGCAGGGGGCGCGGGAGTTGGAGTACCGAGCGGCGGCACTTTTTGGGTTGTCGGCGGACTGGCAACCTGCGCGGCCAGCGGAGTGGCAACAAGGAACGCTGCTACGCGACGTCGGCTGATGCGCGTGGTCGATTCGAGGCGGGTGCGCATGCGGCCATTATATCTGCGGTGGCTTACTCATGCCGTAGGGCGGCAACCGGACTGACCCGTGCTGCCCTCAGGGCAGGAATATAACTGGCTGCCAGAGCGACCACTCCCAGAATCCCAAGCGCCGCACCTATCGTTAACGGGTCCATGGCGCTCAATCCATAGAGCCGATTGGCGATCAAACGCGTAAGGCCGAACGTAGCGCCAACCCCAGCCGTCATGCCGAGAAAGATCATTATGCCGGTTTCCCGCAGCACCATCCCAATCACGTTCGCTTTGTCGGCTCCCAGCGCCATTCTTATGCCAATCTCATTCGTGCGCCGGGCAATGCTGTAAGACAGCACTCCGTACAGCCCCGTCGCGGCCAGCACTAAAGCGATCGCGCCGAAGATGCTGCAAAGCTGCGCAATCAGGCGCGGCAGTCGGTTCTGGGAATCAATTAGACTATCGACCGTGCGGGACATAAGAATCTGTAGATTTGCGTTCACCTGGAGTATGCTTCGGCGAAGGGAGTTCAGAGCCCGGTTCGCATCGCCCGTTGTGCGAACTTCGAAGTACACATTCGGAGCAATTCCTCCATCGCCCTGCGCAACGGGCACGTAAAACCGGGGAGGAACGTCACCACGAAGCCGATGATCTTTGACGTCTTTGGCTACGCCCACAACTTCCATCGTTAACCGGGAGCCGCCATAAGTATCTACCACATGTTTTCCAATCGGGTTTCGGCCCGCGAAAAAACGTTTCGCAAATGCTTCATTGATGACGCATACTCGCAGCGCACCAGCAGTGTCACGGACGTTGATTTCACGACCTAGCAGCAGAGGAACACCAATGGCAGAAAAGTAACCGGGCCCGATCTGATCAAAGCGGGCATTCATATTATCTTTATTTTTGTGAATGTAACCTTCGACATCGACCGGATCAGCCGATTCGGTGCCGCCGAACAAACCGTTTTCGGAATAAGCCACGCTACGCACGCCGGGTAAAGCGCGAAGACGGTCGGCAACTTCGTTGTAGAGAGTCGGCCGTTGCGCATCTTTGTACCCTGCTGTGACAGCATCAACCCGTATTGCCAGCAGATTTTCTTTTGCGTAGCCAACTGCTACCGACTCCAAATTCCAAAGCGTGCGCAAAAACAGACCCGCACCGGCAACCAGCAATAAGGAAAGTGCGACTTGGGCGGCAACAAGGCATTTGGCAACCGTCATGCGCGTTCCTGTATCTGTAACGCTGCGTCCGCTTTCCTTGAGGCTTTGGCTAACATCCACACGAGTATTTCGAAAAGCGGGCGCAAGCCCAAACAAAATTCCTGTTAAAAGAGTCATGCTGAAGGTGAACAACAACACGCGCCAGTCAAATGCAGTGGAAAGCTGCAACGGTTGCTCCGTTTCGGAAAGTAGCAATAGCAGTTCCCGGGCCGCTACGAGCGCCAGAACGATTCCGGTCACCCCGCCCAAACCGGCAAGCAGCAAACTTTCCGTGATAAACTGCCGCAGGAGTCGACCTCTCGCCGCCCCTAGGGAAAGGCGGATACCCACTTCCTTGTATCTCGCCGTCGCACGCGCCAGCAACAGGTTGGCTACGTTAGCGCACGCGATCAGGAGCACCAATCCCGCAACTACTAGGAGCACCAGCAACTGTTGGGAAAACTCATTGCGCTTGCCAAACGCGCCGGTTCGAGCAGAACGGATTTTAATGCGCTGGTCCAGCAGTTCCTTCCGGTCATCAGCCGAGAGCGTCCTCGGATAACCTTCTTCGAGAATATTTTTAAACAGGATGGTCATCTCAGCTTGGGCTTTCATCACCGTCATACCCGGCTTCAGTCGGCCAAACACGTGCAGCCACATCACTTTGTCAATCGATTTACTCAGATCCTCATGAATCCAGTCCCGGCCCGGCTTCACCAGCGGCTCCATCATCATAGGTGCCCAAATGTCAGGATTTTCACCCACGGTTTCACCGTGAAAGCCGGGTGCTGCCACGCCGATCACGGTGAGCGCCGCGCTATAAAGCCGAATAGGCATACCGAGAACGTTGGCTTTCCCTCCAAATCGCCGCTGCCAGTAGTCATAGCTGATGACGGCGTAAGGGTCACTTCCGACACTAGCGACATCGGCTTGCGTGAAGACGCGCCCTATAAACGGCTCCACTCCCAAAACCGAAAAGTAGCTTTCACTGACTAAGCGCCCAGTTGCTTCCTCCTGCGAACCGCCGGCGATGCGCAGTGTCCAATGATTCAAGCTGGAATCTGAAGCGCACAGGCCGGCCATAGTTGCGGAACGGTCCCGCAACTGTTCGTATTCAGCGTAGGTCAGCAAAGCGCGCTCGCCGGAAGAGGAGCCAATACCTGCGCCCGACGCATCCGGATTCGTCAGAATTACCAGTTCGTCCGGATTGCGGACTGGAAGTGACCTCAGCAACACCGCATTGAAGATGCTGAATAAGGCCGTATTCGCCCCAATTCCAAGCGCCAACGACAGCACAGCCACAGCAGCGAATACAGGATTCCGCACTAGTTGGCGCAGTGCATAGCGCAGGTCCTTGCCGATAGTTTCAAGGCTGGTAGCAATATCCATCTCGCGGGTCCTTTCCCTTTCGAATGTAAAGTTGCCAAACCGTGAAGCGGCTTCCGTGCGAGCTGCGGTCCCAGGCATGCCAGATTTTTGAAGGTCGCGGGTACGCAATTCGAGGTGATGACGCAGTTCCTCGTCCAGTTCGCTTTGCAGTCGCGTCATACGAAAGGTGTTCCAAAGCTTGGAGAGCCACGCCATAGAGTTCTTTTAAGTAAACTGCAAAACCCGAGTTACCGCCGCTGTCAGTTCACTCCAGCGCTTTTCTTCAGCGGCAAGTTGCTTCAACCCGCCAGGAGTAATGGAATAGAACCGAGCCCGCCGATTGTTCTCTGACGAGCCCCATTTGGCGCGAATCCACCCTTCCTGCGCCATCCTGTGCAGCGCCGGATACAGAGATCCCTCCTCCACCCGAAGGGCATCACCGGCGATGCTTTGAATGTGAACGGTAATGCCATATCCGTGCATAGAACCTCGGCTCGCCAGGGATTTCAATATCAGCAGATCTAAAGTACCTTGTAATCTATCGTTCGGATGCTTGCCCATGTTTTCCTAGCTGGCTATGGGAGTTGAAAGTAGTATGACCGCTTTGCCCCAGTCTGTCAAGCAGAATAGCAATTAAGGACGCACGCCTACAGTGCGAGTCATTAATTCCTGTTTTTGGGATCGCTTGGCGTCCAGCTCGGCTAACTTTTTTTGTTGATCGCTGATGCGAGGATCTCTTGTGCGCTGGTAAAGCGCAAGCAGGTTTGCGTTTGCCAAAGCGCTGTCAGGATTTAGGGAAAGCGAACGAGCTAATTCCCTTTGTGCTCCAGGAATGTCGCCCAGGTGCAGTTTGACAAGGCCGAGTTCGGCATGTGATTCGGAGTAATTCGGGTCTGCTTCGACTGAGTGCTGGAGATGATCCGCTGCCATTTTCCAATCTCCATTGACTTTGGCGATACGGCCCAGAAAGTATTCTGCTCCAGCGACTGTCTCTTTATAACGGCAGACTAATTCCATTTCTTTAGTCGCCGACTCATAGTCCTGACTGGCAAACTGGGCTGCGCCGAGCGCAAAATGACCCCGTGGATCATTAGGTTTTAGGGCAATATATTTCTGAAAATAAGGGATTGCATCCCATGCGGATTTTCCTTGCAGTTCAACAGAACCCCTGGCGTAATAGTAAGCGGCGTTGCTTGGGTCTAGTTCAATTGCCCGCGCGAGGGACTTTTTTGCATCAACCGGAAGATCCAGCTCAATCTCGACAATCCCAAAAAAGAAATGAACCGCCGCATTATTCGGTTCCAGATCGCGAGCGTGCGCCAGGTAGCCGAGAGCGTCTTCGAGCTTGCGCTCATCGTAGGCAATATGGGCTAACTGTAGCAACGGTTGCGTGGAGGTTGGATCTCTCTGGGCAATGGCTTCCAAGACCTGGCGAGCGTTGCCGCGCTGTCCAAGCCGAGTATAAGCGTCCGCCAATGACCAAAGCAGATCGGAAGATGGAGCGTGATTTTGCTGCCACATCTCCAATAGTTGAATCATCAACGAATCTGCATGGCGCTCCTTAAGAATGGGTATCACCAGATCGATATCATCTTCTGTGACTTCAGGTGTACGCACTAGCGCTTCGGCTGCTTTGCTTGCTTCCTCCAAACGGCCCAAACCCGACAAATCAGCGCAGCGGAGAGCAAGCGCAAGCGGCTGCTCCCGTCGGCCGGCGGGCAAACGCCCGAGCTCCCCAAGCGATAACAGGAACTCTCCTTTCCATTCGAGAACTTTTACCAGCCCTAAACGTCCCTCAACCGACGAGGGTTGGCGTTTCAGAAACTCGCGATAGAGGCTGATGGCACGCTGTACCGATTCGGAAGTCCGCTCGTTCCGCAGTTCGTAGACTCTGGCCAAGTTGAGATAAGCGCCTGTCAAATCGGGGCGGAGCCGGAGAGCCTTTGTGAAATCATTTTCAGCACGGTCGAGTTGATTTCGCTTTGCGTCGATGATTCCTTGGAGGTTATAGAGGCCGCCATCGTTTGGGTTCTCTTTCAGCGCGGCGGTGAGCTGGTTTTCCGCAGCAGTCAGATCATCAGTAACAATGTAGTTTTGAATGGCAAGAAGGGTCTGCGGCGAAGTCTGCCCGGACCAGGCCAACGGGCTGAAACACAACAAAATCAAAACAACTTTCACGGATGCTTGCCCAACATCTTGAACTTATCAGCAGCCAGAAGCGCCTGCTGGTTTTCCCCCTTTGCCCTATAAATTCGCGCCAGCGCGTAATAAGGTTCAGCATAGGAGGCGTCCAGAGTTGCCGCTGTGTTCAATTCAAGAATAGCGGCTGCGGTATCGCCCAGCTTTTCATAGATCGTTCCCAGTCGATAGTGAGCCTTCGGAAACTGGGGATCATAACGCAGGCAATCGTGTAGATGAATCTTTGCCTCTCTGTATTGGCGCAGACTGTAGAACAGTTCTGCCATATCGAAATCAGGCCACTGCGATGGATGAGCCTCAACGCGGTTCAAAGCCACTGCTTGTGAAAAGTTCCGAAGCGACTCCCCTGTGTCTCCCAACGCTTGGTAGCAAAGTCCCAGAGCATCGTAAGCCCGCGAGAAACGGGGGTCAAGCGTGACGGCAGTCTTGAGACTCTCGATAGAAGAGTTGAATTTCCCGTCGGCGAAATCGACGCGACCGAGCCAGTAGTGATAAAGACTGCGCTTTGGATTCGCCTCAAGCAGAACCTGCAATTCGGTTCGCGCCCAATCGAGTTGCTTTAGATTCACATAAGCCATCGCCAGAGTGAAGCGCGAAGGTTCGTCCAGCAAGCCAGCAGCTTTTGCTTTTTCAAGAGCGCTGGCGCAATTTAGGTATTTGCCGTCGAGGAAGAACACTCTTCCTAATACACGTAATAGAGGAGATGCCCCAGGCGCGGCTGTAATGGAGTCGATCAGCAGCTTTTCCGCGCGTTCATAATCATGCGCTCGAATTGCAGTCGCTGTATCGTTTCCAGTTTCTTCCTGCGGCTGTGACGCGCGCGCCAGAACGCAAGCAGACAGACATAGAACCAGCGCTGCCCCTCCCCCGCGTGTTTTCCCCTTTCTCACCCACATTTCAGAACGTGATTTTACCTCCGAGTTGAAGGTTGCGCGGGGCCGTGACGGTTCCATTCCACAATCCAAATGTGGGACTTCCTAAGTTGATATCAAAATTGGATTGGAAGGAGTGCAGGTTCAGGGCGTTGAAAGCCTCGCCGCGAATCTGCAAAACGACACGTTCCTTGATCGTGAAAAACTTAGTGATGCCGAAGTCCAGGTTTGTGTAGCCGAAGCCACGCAAATTGGAGACTCGCGGGCCATTGCCGTAATAAAAATTGAAAAGGCCCGTCGGCTGAAATGCTGCTGAATTGAGGAGCGGAAGATTTGGATTGAAATTGCTACGATCCTGCGCAAAGGGATTGACGCCAGATAAAGTGCCGGGTATACAGGCTGCGGCAAATTGCGACGGGACATTGCAATAGTTGGAGCGGATCGCGAGCGGCTGGCCGGAGTTGGCGCGGAAGATGCCGTTGAGCTGCCAACCCGATACCAAATAGTTCACAAACGTTCCCTGCGAATTGGCGAAGGTTCTGCCTTTGCCGAAAGGAAGCTCATAGCTCCAGGAAAGTGTAAAGACCTGCGGCGTGTCTGCCAAGGAAAGTGACTTGGTCCGGTTCTGCTCGAAGGGTGAAATGACGCGCACCGCTCCTTGCGAAGACTGGGCGTTATCGGCGTTTGTGATCGACTTCGAAAAAGTGTAGGAAGCCATAAAGAACAATCCGGCGGAGAAGCGCTTCTGAGCTCCCAATTGCAACGAATGGTAAGTGGAGTTGCCGTTATTTTCATTTTGGCCGTAGATGTTGCCACAATACTGCGGATAGGGCAGTAGGGCTTGAGCAACGCTGGGAGGGCACCCTTTCATCTGCTCGACCCAGCCCGCATAGGGAATTGATACACCGTCGAGCACGGTTTGTCCAGGAGTGAACTGGTCATTCAATTGATTGCCGAGGGAAAGCAGGGACGGATTCAACGCATTAACAGGGCTGATCTGTGAAAGCAGCCGGGTGCCTTTGTTTCCAACGTATGCGACCGTGCCATGGATGTCCTTGCCGAATTCGCGTTCTACCGTGAAATTCCACTGCTGGCCGTAAGGTAGATGATTGGCATTCTGCGGCCGGTAATTCGGCGCGTTCTGGCCGTTCAGGTACGACGAGTCGATTACCGGAGGCTTTTGGAAGTTCTGCGGCAAACCGTTTTGTAGGAGAAATGCCGGTTGAATGCCGCCCAGAGTGCTGTTGAAGCTAACGGTCTGGTTGAAGCCGTCCGTCGCAATGCCCCCGTTCCAGCCCGGGTAGAAAGCCTGCATGAAAAAGACTCCATAACCGGCCCGCACTACGGTTGTCGGAGTCACGGCATAGGCAAAGCCGACACGCGGCCCGAAGTTCTTGTAATCCGTCACTTCGGGAGCATTTGATCCGTAGCTGGCCGAACCCCATTTTGTTCCGGCGAAGGCCAGTCGTCCGGGGCGATTGCCCGCGCCGGGATTCGGGCCTACAGGATCAAAGAAGGATGTCTGATTATTCGCTTCCGTGGAAGGAGTAAATACATCCCACCGCAGGCCGAGGTTCACGCTGAGCTGGGGGGTAGCTTTCCAGGTATCGCCCGCGAAAAAGCCGTATGCCTTTGCTTTCGGATTGAACTTCAGGAGGGAGTAATAACCCGCGCTCGCGGAGCCGACTTCACCCAGCAGAAAACTAGCCATGGCGTTTCCGCTGGTAATTCCCTGCAACCCCGTAGTTCCGTTCGAAAAGTTAAATGTGCCCGAGCCGTTCGGCTGTTGTTCAGTGGGGTACCCCAAGCTGCGGTACTCACCGCCGAAATGCAAGGTGTGTTTTCCTTTTACCCATGTCACGGCATCGTTAATCACGTACGTGGGACGGGTGCTTACGAAATCCGCGTTGCCGCCATAAGAGCTGTAGTTATCGAAGTTAAGACTTGGCTCATGTTTATTGCTAAATACTCCTGCGATTTGCGGCACCTGTTTGACGCAACAATCACTGGAGTTGTAAACAGCTGTCAGCAGATCCAGGTAGCCCCAGGCCATGTGATTGACGAGCGTAGGCGAGAAGATGTGATCGTAATTCACCCGCACAATGTTGCTGTAGTTGGGAATCCGGGTGTTATTCGTGTCAATGACGGCTGGAAATGCGCTTTGCGTAAAAGGCTGAGTGCCGCGATAGTGATAAGTGCCGAACACGCGGTCCTTGTCGCCGAAATTCTCATCGCCGCGCACGTCCCACTGATTTGTATTGGCGTTCAGCGAACTGGCCAGTCCATTAGGGGAAACATAGTTATTGGCCACGCCCGGCCGGTTCGGCTGCGGAACGTATTTGAGCCATTGCTGAGCCAGGGAACTTGCCAGACGCGGATCGGACGCGCAGATGACATTGGGATGCTGTCCGTCGCAGCCCATAAACTGCTGCCGCAGGTAGGGAAGATTGTTCGCGTTCACCGGCTGGTTAGGGTTGTAGTTGGGATTGGCCCGCGTCGTATTGGGGTCATAGATCGGATAAGGCCACTCGCTGAAATCCCCGTTTCGCATAGCAGCCGTGGGCACGGTCAGCACGGGCTGGTTTGTCGCTCCTACTGAACGGTACTGCTCGTAATTCGCAAAAACGTAAGTTTTGTTGTACTTGGTCCAAAGGCCGGGAAGCTTGCCGGGGCCGCCCAGAAAGCCGCCGTAGTCGTTCTCCAGATTGCGAGGCGTTACGAGAGCGCCAAAAGGACGAGCATTGAAAAAGCTGTTTCGGTGAAACTCATAACCGCCGCCATGAAACTCGTTTGTGCCTGCCTTGGTGCTGGCGACGATCACTGCCGCCGAAGAGGCGCCGTATTGAACATCGTAATTGGAAGTGAGAACGCTGATTTCGCCGACCGCCTCGGGTGAAATAGGAAAGTCGTTCTGGATCGCCACCAGGCCGCTCTGGCTTAACAATCCTTCCTGCATGGTCACGCCGTCCAGAATTGCCTCATCGGACCATTGCTGGCCTCCATTAAAGCGCGCGTAAAACGAATTGTTGTTACCGGCAGTATTCACGCCCGGCAGCAGGACGACAAACTGCGCGGAGGATCGCTGCCCGCCGGCGACCTGCAAAGGAAGCGCCTGGATTTCCTGCTTGCTGATGGTGCCCCTCACTTCCGAACTCTCAAAGTTCAAGGGCGAAGCATTGGCATCCACCTCCACCGTTTGGGATGCCGTGCCAAGCTGCAACTCCACAGGGACACGCAGATTGTCGTTCAAGTGAAGTGTAATTCCTGTCTGCACAAAATCACGAAAGCCCTTGGCGGAAACTCGTAACTCATAGTCCCCTTGGCTCAAATTAGGAAACGAAAATAATCCATCCGGCCCGCTGCTGGTTTTGGAAACTGCCGCCGTGTTAATGGCTTTTAGCGTGATTTCAGCCGAGGGAACAGCCGACCCCGAACTGTCCGTAATCACGCCATTAATTGTTCCATTTGCGTTCTGTGCAACCGCCATGGACGATTGCCAACATAAGAGCACGATGAGGGCTGACAGAAGCCGGTGCGGTTTGGCTCCGCTCAGCTTAAAAAAAGAGGACAACTGCATGGTGGTGACCTCCCACAGAAACTTTGGAACAGCTTCAGTGAACTATATAGCGATCCGCCAGTTGTGTCAAGTAACTTTAAAAATTTGGTGGAATTTTAAAAATCGACTTAGATGTGCCCGCCGCGCTCGGCAATCAGCCGCATAAC
>JAFAZU010000209.1 GCA_019239585.1 Acidobacteriaceae bacterium | reverse complement strand
CCGCCATTTGCCGGTTAACAAGCGCAATGATCTGATTCACACGGATGCGTTTCCGTCACGGCCTACAAACGGCGATCTTATTATGCGGGTCTTCACGAATATCCACCCCACGAAAACGCGCAACTGGATTATCACGGACCCGTTCTGCATTGTGGCGGAACGCTATGCACGAGATGCTGGTTTAGGAAAGATTGCCGAAGGCGCAAACTCGGGAAGCGGCAGGATTCTCCATAGCTCCGCGCGTTTGTTGAAGAGTATGGGTTTACCGGTTGTGCCGCGCTCCGCTTACGACCGCTTTATGCTGCACTTCCATGAGTACCTGAAGCGGAACGAGGACTTTCAAAAGAACACGCCCAAGTACAGCTTCAACTTTCCGCCGGACGCAACCTGGATCACTTTTACCGATGTAGTTCCGCACTCGGTTCTTTCCGGCCAGCACGCCCTGGAGCAGACCTTTATCATTGCGCGTCATTCAATGGCGAACCCGGCCAATGCTCCCATAGCAATTCTGGAGCAGCTCTGCGGAGAGCCGATGGTCTAGTACTGTGCCAATGATTGCTCCGGTACTGTGCTCCTCGGAAACGCGAAACAGGCAAGCTACCATTGACCTCCACAATATGTATGAAGGCGTCACGTCGCACATTCCTCACCAGTTTGGCAGCTGGCGGATCACTGGCGTTCGGGAGAACGCCGGACGATAATGACAAGTCCGGGCCAAACAAGTCGGTGATCGAGCACATTGTCCTGGTCATGATGGAGAACCGCTCCTTCGATCACTATCTAGGCTGGATGCACCAGGCAGATGGTCGCCAGGCAGGGTTGACATACCAGGACGCACTTGGTGCAAGTCACTCAACATACCCGCTGGCGCCCGATTACCAGGGCTGTGGGCATCCCGACCCGGACCATTCTTACACCGGGGGCCGCATTGAATACAACAACGGACAGTGCAATGGTTGGTTGCGGGCCGGTCAGAATGACGTGTACTCGATTGGTTACTACACACAGGCCGACCTGCCGTTTTTAGGGCAAGCTGCGCCGGCTTGGACGACCTGCTCCCGCTACTTTGCGGCGACAATGGCCGAGACTTATCCCAACCGCATCTATCAACACGCCGCACAAACCGACCGCCTCACCAACACGACTACTATCTCGACTCTCCCGACGATTTGGGATCGTCTGGCGGCAGCCGGTATCAGTGGACGCTACTACTTCAGTGATGTGCCCATGCTTGCCTTATGGGGAGCAAAATACCTGCCTATCAGCCGTCCCCTCGCACAGTTTCTGGCTGACTGTGCTGCCGGAACTCTCCCACAAGTCTCGTTTGTCGATCCGCGTTTCCTGGATGAGAGCAGCGGCACCTCCGGTGATGATCACCCGCACGCCGACATCCGCAACGGAGAGGTGTTTCTCAACCTGATCTATGAGGCCGTTACCGCCAGTCCGAATTGGGCGAATACGGTTCTGGTTATCAACTACGACGAGTGGGGCGGATTTTTTGAGCATGTGCCGCCGCAATTTGCGCCGGACAACAATCCCGCTACGGCGTTGCGCGGATTCCGCGTGCCCTGTCTGCTAATCTCGCCCTTCGCCCGACGCTCTTATATAACTCGCACGATCTTCGATCATGCGTCTGTTTTGAAAATGATTGAGTGGCGCTGGAATCTGCAGCCGTTGACTTTACGGGATGCACTGGCGAATAATTTTGCCAGCGCGCTCGATCTGTCCAGCTACAACCCCGGAGTTCCGCAGTTCCCGGTTCTCCCCGGCGTGTTCGGCAGTCCTTGTCCAGTATCAACAGTGGCCACGTCCGCTGAGTCCGAATGGATGCCGCTGCTTACTTTGGCTCGTACCAACGGCTGGAACGTCTGACCTGTGAAATGTCGAGTTGCGGTTTGCTGCCAGCTGATGTATACATCGATTGACGTCGACAGTCCCGGTGCCATCTTAAATCATGGATTTCGAGTTCCTCGACCATCCGGCGGATATCGGCTTTCGCGCACGCGGAAGTACGCTGGAACATTTGTTTGAAAACTGCGCCCATGCGCTGATCGCTATTATTCTGGACCCGGCTGAAATTCGCGGCAGCAAAGAGATAGTCCTGACAGCGGAAGGACCCGACCGGGAATCGTTACTGGTGAACTGGCTTAATGAAGTGCTGTACTACGTAGATACCAAGCGGCTGGCGTTTAAATTGTTCGCCGTTGAGTTCCCGTCGCCGGAGCAAATCAGAGCGGTGGCCCGGTTTGAAGCGCGAGATCCCCTTCGGCATCCGGTCCGGCTTTCGGTAAAAGCTGTTACTTACCATCAACTGCGCGTGTCTAGTGTAGAAGGTGCGTGGGTTGCTGAAGTCTATGTTGACGTCTGAAATTCTTCTAGAACCGATTGATGAGTACCGTTATCGCATCCGGCGGAACGAAACGCTGGGGATGCGAACAGATGTGCTGGTCTATTCCAGCCACAAGCTCCTTTCTCACATTCAGAAAGACCAATCTCTCGCGCAAGCGATGAATGTGGCGACGCTGCCCGGTATTGTCGGGTCCAGTCTAGCCATGCCCGACATTCATCAAGGCTATGGCTTTCCAATTGGCGGCGTGGCGGCTACCGACCTTCAGGAAGGAGTCGTCTCGCCGGGCGGCGTCGGGTTCGACATTAACTGCGGCGTACGTCTGCTCCGCAGCA